>PBLS01000071.1 GCA_002721825.1 Magnetovibrio sp. | reverse complement strand
ATGATGATGAAATGCTGATTGCCGGTACTAATGGCGGTTCAACTCATGAGGTCATCCGTCATACCGAGCGAGCCTACGAACTTGGATATCGTACCGTTCTGCTTGCCCCGCCTTACTATGCAACGCCGGCACCTGATGAATTAATCGAGCATTATAATACTATCCTGAATTCCGTTGATGTGGAGATCGTTCTATACAACTATCCGCCCAAAGTAGGCATTGAGATTTGTTTTCATGTGTTGGACGCGTTAGCAGACCACCCGCGTATTATCGCCATCAAAGAATCTAGCGGTGTCCTGCAGCGGGCCGTTGATATTCACAACCGGTATAAAAACCGTATAGATCTCTGCAGCGGTTCCGACGATATAGCCTTAGACTTCATGCTATGGGGAGCTGACAGTTGGATTTGTGGGCCAGCCAATTGTATGGGAGTTGCTTGTGCTGACTTAGACCGTACTTTCCGGAACGGTGATTTACTCGCCGCTCGAGAAAAAATGGCAATCATTTACAGCGCAATGAATAGCCTTGAATCCGGTAAATTCATCCAAAAAGTGAAATACGGTTGTGAACTGCTCGGCATGCCATTAGGCGTTTGCCGCAAGCCGCTTTTGCCGCTCTCCAACCATGAAAAAACTGAGTTCGCCAAGGCGATGGAACCGATCCTAAATTGGACATCGTAAATTTTTTCCGAGGCCTAATGGCATAAAGAAATTAAGTTCGGAGTACCAAAAATACATTTGCCCGCAATTCTAATAGAAAAATTCTCATGTATTCAACGAATCAACTTGGAAGATACATCTTGACATAATGGCCGTCTCCGGTTGACGTCTAATTCCCTTTCAATCCGAAAGTATCATATCCCCCGGCCTTTTTTAGGAACAAGTCATGAAAAACAAAGTAGCATTGATCACAGGTGGCGGACGTGGCATGGGCGCAGCTACTGCTCGCGAACTAGCTAACCGAGATTACAAAATAGTGTTGATGTCACCGAGCGAGAGTTGTGAAATTTTAGCCCATGAACTAGGTGGCGTTTCAGTACGCGGTAGGACAGAAAAGGCTAAAGATATCCAGGCAGTATTCGACCTTGCTATGAATACACATGGCCGCATAGATGCCGTGGTTAATCATACCGGGCATCCTCCCAAAGGAGACCTTTTGGATATAGATGATGACAAGTGGTCGCTCGGTTCAGACTTAATGGTATTGAGTGTAGTTCGAATGGCTCGCCTTGTGACGCCAGTAATGCAGAGTCAGGGGAAGGGAAGTATTGTTAACATTACAACCTTTGCTAGCTTTGAACCAAGCCTCGCCTTTCCTGTCTCCTGTGTATTCCGTGCTGGAGTAGGCGCTTTTACAAAACTGTATTCGGACCGCTATGCTGCTACCGGTATCCGCATGAATGCCCTACTTCCCGGTTACATCGATAGCCTAAACCACAAACCTGAAACTGCCGCCACGATCCCTATGAAGCGCATCGGAACAGTAAAAGAATTCGCTAAAGCAGCGGCTTTCCTAGTTTCAGACGATGCTGGATATATAACCGGCCAAAACATTTGTGTAGACGGCGGCCTAACTCGACATGTTTAAGAGAAAATGCCAAGTGCCAAACATTTATGCAAACAGTCTTTAAAAATAGCCTTTTTCTTCACTCAAAACGAAACTATAGACACCTATATAACATACCACTTGTCTCATACATGGAGGAGCAAGACATGCACTGGCAGCGAACGCTTCAAACCGTCGACGTCCATTGCGAGGGTGAGATTGGACGGGTAATAACCAACGGGGTACTTGATATTCCTGGCCAAACCATGGCTGCTAAACTCAATCATATCAATACAATCGATGACAGTTTACGCCGGTTATTAACCCACGAACCACGCGGTGGCCCCGCTGGGTCAGTGGTGTTACTAACGCCGCCAACCATACCCGAAGCAAACGCTGGATTAATCGTGCTGCAGGCAGACCAAGCTCATGCCATGTCTGGATCAAACGCCATGTGCGCCGTTACAGCATTACTTGAAACAGGTATGGTGGAGATGAAGGAGCCAGAAACAATTGTTAATCTTGATACAGCAGCAGGTTCAGTCCGCGCTGTAGCATCATGCCGGGATGGTCGCTGTAAAACCATTAGTCTTGATATGCCTCCTGCCATCGTTGAAGCGATTGATGAAGAACTGACAACGGAAGACTGGGGGAGAATCCGATACGATATCTGTTTCGGAGGCGTATACTATGCCTTGGTAGATGTGAGCCAATTTGGCATAAGCATAGAGCCGTCTTCAGCGCGTACGCTAGCTGAAACGGGAGTACTACTGCGTGATCTCATCCGTGCTACAAGACCAATTCAACATCCGGATATACCCGAAATTAAAGGAGTTGCTTACGTTATGTTCCGAGACAATGAGCCGGATGGTACAATGCGAACCTGTACCACCATGTGGCCAGGCCGTGTCGACCGTTCGCCGTGTGGCACGGGAAGCGCAGCTAATCTTGCCGCCATGTACGCGCGTGGAATAGTCGCGCCTGGTGATGTCCATATATCACGCTCAATAATCGACACTGAATTCAAATTGAGGCTTCTATCCGCCAAAACTACTAAAGACCGAGTGGAAACCTTAGCGCAAATTTCTGGCCGATGTTGGATTTACGGATTATCGCAAATTGGACTAGATGTTTGTGACCCTTTTCCAGGTGGCTTTCTTCTGTCTGATACCTGGGGACACGGTATCAATTAATTTTAATCAGTACCCCAATCTTAAAATGCAGCAATGGCAACCGCAGTAAGCCAGTCTAAGCTATATTAAGATATCAAATTTGCTCAATCAAATTTAGGTATTCTGTCCTCAACCGCGACGTGATCTGGCCGGGTAGATCTTTTCCTATATCACGACCATCGATGCACCGGACAGGTATCACACCGGCAAAAGTCCCCGTAACAAAAGCCTCATCAGCAGAATAGGCCTTTGTTAAAGAAAAGGATTTTTCTTTAACTGTTATCCCGATTACTTTTGCTACTGCAATTATGTTGGAACGTGTTATTCCTTGAATGCAATATAAACCACCCGATGTCCACAATTCACCGTCACAAATTATAAAAAAATGTGTTGAATTGCAGGTCGCAACAAACCCATGAGGATCAAGCATTAACGCTTCATCTGCACCTGCCTTTTCTGCTTGAATACAGGCCGAAATACAATTGAGCTTGCTTAGAGAATTCCACAATGGATCTTGAATAGTTGGTGCGCCACGTTGAATGTGAACCGTATGCAAGGAAAGTCCTCGATCTAAGGTTTTGGGGTTTATTTCCTTCCATTCAGGAATAATAACCACCGTAGCTTTGCCCACATTCGCTTTTGGACTTTGAAATGGCGTCGACTTTAGTCCACGGCTTATGATCAGTCTGATATGAACCCCACTCTCCATATCGTTTGCTCGACACGTATCTAGTATGGCCTCTTCTAGCTCTTCCGCAGAAACTCCAATGTCTAAATCAATGGCCTTGGCTCCTTCATAAAGTCGGTCAAAATGCTCTTTTAAAAAAGCAAGTTTACCATTGTGAAGACGAAGACCTTCCCACACGCCATCGCCAAGCAAAAAACCCGAATCTAATACTGATATTTTGGCAGCATTTCTTGGTAAAAGTTCTCCATTTACATAAATCTTAATATTTTCATTTCGTTCATCTACTTGATGTGCGTGACTTCCTGATTCCATGTTAGTTACCTAAGTGTTTTAAATTGAAAATCGTTACTTTGTATGTATATCGCAAATGAATTCTAATCACATTTTTGAGAAGAAGGTATTAAGTAAGGATAATTAACTTTATCTCTCGACATGCCTTGTTAATAAGGGCATTTCTTTTAGAAGGTAAAGAAATACTTCATCGGAGCAAAATCCCCATTATGAAAATAAATCATTCGCATTTATTTAATGAGTGTTCAACTATGCATCTTGCTAATTGGTCCTCAGCATTGTCTCTAGATGGGATCCCAGCTGATGTTCGGCGTATAGCGAGACGGTGTCTAATTGACTTTTTCGCAGTAGGCATAGGTGGGGCCAAGCACGATGTTGCTAAAAAAGCGAGGGATTTAGCCTTTGTCGAATATCAAGATGGAAATTCAACTGTATTCGGATCTGATCACCGATTAGCAACAACGGGAGCAGCAATGGCCAACGGAACAGCTGCCCATGCGCTAGATTTTGACGATACCTGCTACGCGGGTATTACCCACGGCACAGCGGTAATTGCCCCTGCAATCTTTGCAATCGCAGAAGAGATAAATAGCACAGGCAGAACTCTTCTAACGGCATTTATAGCTGGCTCTGAAATTGCGTATACGCTGGGCAAAGCCACAGGTAATAGCGTCTATTTTAAAGGTTGGTGGGGAACAACGATTTACGGGACAATTGGAGCAACTGCAGGTGCTGCGCACGTACTCGGCCTCAAATTGGAAGAAACAGCTAACGCTATAGCTCTTGCCACGCTTGGCATCGGCGGCACAGTTGCAGGTTTAGGAACCGACGCTAAACCGCTAACTTCCGGTTTTTGTGCAGCTACAGGCGTAAGGGCAGCAATACTTGCCCAGGCTGGAGCAAACGGTCCGAGCCGTATCTTTGAAGACCCACGAGGGTTTGCCAGTATGTTCAATGACGGTATTTTTGATTCAAAATATCTCGACATGATGAGTCAAGTATTTGGATTGATCGAACCTGGCATTTTCATAAAACCATACCCTTCTTGTACCGCAACCCATGCGGCTTTAGAAGCTACGGAACAATTAATGACTAGCCATGATTTATCAGCAAATATTATTGAACGCGTCATATGCCACGTACCAAAGCTAGTTGGTATTAGCCTAATTTACGATAACCCTAGAACGCCCCAGCAGGGACAGTTTTCACTCCAATTTACGCTAGCCTGCATGATTGCAAGACAAACATTTGGAGTTGATGAACTTAGTTCAGAAGTACTCGATGACCCTACCATTCGAAATGAGATGAAGAAAATTTTTATGTTCCAAGATCCCGACCTAACAGAACGCTCCACTGACGGTAAAGTTGGTCCAGAATGTGCTCGTATAAAAATTGTAACTAAAGACGGGCGGTGCCTAGAGGCGTTTAACTCTGTTGCCACCGGTGCCCCGACAAAGCCGATGAGCGATGATATGCTCGATGCAAAATTCCAATGTCTGACCAAGCATGGGGGGTTTGGTCATAAAGCCGATAAATTGTTAGAAGATCTGCACAACCTTGAAAATATTGATCGCGCGCGAGATCTTTTTTAAATACTCATATGCGGATAGAACACTTCCAAATATGTTCTGAACTATCACTTTGTAGGAAAAGCAGATCTAATTTTTAGGCAAAACGAGTGTACCGATTAAGCTGCATTACAAAAAATAAGACCAACCCCGCTTACGAAGGTGCACGTATTGGTGCCAGCAGAGTCGCTAGGCAAATGGGGTGCGAGATTAGTCATTACGTTCCATTAGTTCCAGATTCCATCGATGAACAGGCATCCTTAATAGAAAAAGCGCTAGAAACAAAGCCAGATGGGATTTTACTATCTCCTGTGCACCCGACGGCGCTTGACGGAATTATTAAAAAAATTACACAAGCTGACATACCCCTAGTTTTCTTCGTTAGCCGCTCTGAAGCTGTAATAGCAAAAACCTTTGTCACTTCTGACAACTATAAACTTGCGGTAGCTATAGCGAGTTATCTTCTCGACAACCTCACTGGAAACACGAATATAGTTATTGTAAATGGAAGTCCAAACTCCGCCACAAGCAAACCGCGCACTAGTGGATTTTTAGACGCTATAGCTTCTAGGCCCAATACCCGCGTGGTTGCTGAATGCTGTGGGAATTATCAGCGTAAAGATGCAAAAATAGCTATGAGAGAAATACTTTTAAACCATGCGAATATTGACGCTATTCTTGCCGCAAATGACTATATGGCATTTGGTGTGTTAGATGCCTTGAAGGAGTTTAACCAGAAAGCTTCGCTAGTTGGAATAAATGCTATGCCCGAGGCGATTGCCGCTATAAGAACTGGTAAAATGGAGGCTTCCGCAGCCTTCGATGCCATGAAAATTGCCTGTATAGCCACCGCTGCTGCAATACGCATACTAAAGGGATTACCCGTTCCATCCGTCATCGAATTACCAGTAGAAATTGTTGACAAAAGCAACTGTCATATTTGGGACAAAGAGTATGATGAACGCCCCATTCCCGACTGGAGTGCAACCATAACCTACGGTTAATTTTAAAGTTCAAAATTTTATTTATTTTGAAATAGCTGCTGAATTCAATAGAAGATTTTTTTATTCACCTTCTATGATTGTTGCGTTAAGATTCATAGATAGTGAAAATAAAGATCATCAGTTACTATAAATACTAATCAAATACTTTTCTAAAAAGGCTAATGCTATCAGATGGAAATTAGCTGGATTTAACCGATTCCCTCAATAGGAGGAAAAAATGAGCCAACTGGAAGGTGCTGGCACACCTGAAAATTTAAAACTACCCCTAAAGGTATATTGGCAACCAGGCTGTTCCAGCTGCCTCAAAACAAAAGAGTTTCTCCTTGAACATGGAGTGCCATTTGAATCTGTAAACGTTTTAGATGACAAAGATGGCTTCGAAGAATTAGAAGCCTTAGGTATACGTATAGTCCCAATTGCCGCTCGCGGTAATGTCTGGGCTAACGGTGCTGTATTTCGCGATGTCGCAAAAGTTGCTGGATTTGCCTACGAAGACTATGAAATTCTTTCCCCAAAAATTATTAGAGATAAGGTACTAATGATTCTTGATGCAGCCATACGCTATCTGGTGCAAATTCCAGAAGAAAATCTTGACGAAGTTCTTCCTGGCCGGCCCCGCTCATACCGTCAGTTAGTTTACCATATCTTCGATATACCAAAAGTTTTTCTGGACCGGGTCGAGCACGGAGCCCCCTATACCTATGAGGCCCTTAAATCTATCCTACCTCCAGAAATCAAGACAAAAAATGACCTCCTCGAATACGGACGACAAACTCGAGAACGCTTCTCAGTTTGGTGGGATCGCGATGGCGTCTCAACAGATTATACACAGCCGGCGGAGGTTTATTATGGGGAAGTCAACCTTCATGAATTACTGGAGAGGACGGGGTGGCACTCAGGCCAACATTTGCGACAGGTCATGCTAATTCTTCGGGAAAAATTAAATATCCAGCCAGACACGCCTTTAACTGAGACCGACTTGAAGGGCCTACCAATTCCTAAAAATGCTTGGGACAACGAACGCTCTTTTGAAGAACAATCATATTCGCCAATAGCTGAAACTTGGGCAACCGCGAAAACAGGCTAAGTCCAAAACCAAACCGTTTCGTAAAATGGTCATCTCGAATATGCTTGGGTACGATTTCAGTTGGCAGGGTTTTCTCAAGGAATCATTATAGACTTGGGTCTACCACTTGTGACGTAGATTCCACTGATCCTAGTTCGTATTACGTGGGAGCGAGGGGACAAATTACTTTAAAGATAAAACAGCAATCATCGGTATGTTTGGTCAACAGATTAGCTGAAGGATTCTAAAATCCTCCGATTCTACTAATGGAGCAACATAACAACATGATTAATGCTAAGTCAGATACAGTAGTCTGTTAAATTTCCGAGCTTAACCAAATGACAAGAAGTTCCACTAGCGGGTAATCACCATACATCGTCAAACAAAATATTTTGTGCTATAAAATTTAAAACGTTCTCCAATAAATAACGAACATTTTGAAACAATTTCCTGAAATCGCTAGAAATTGCGTTTGTACTATGGTTATTTTCTATTCTAGTAGGAGTGTGTCGCGCTACCTTAGAAGTCACATAATCCCTGGAGGCTGAGCCTTGCCTGAATTTTGCGTTATTTTACCTTGCTTCAATGAGCGAAACGCTATTACAGACGGCGTACATGCAGTCTATCAGGTTTTGGATGAGAATGCGGACTGGGAAATTATTGTTGTTGACGACGGATCTGACGATGGCTCCGCAGAGCTTCTGGATAAACTCAAAGGGGAACTAAAAAGGCTCAGAGTCTTCACGCACGAGGATAATCGTGGCTATGGTGCCGCATTAAAGACAGGTATCCACGCAACTGATGCAGACTGGGTCGTAATAACGGATGCCGATGGTACATACCCAGCCTCTCATATACCTCAACTTATAGCCGAAGCAAAAAACGTAGATATGGTCGTTGGTGCACGAACTGGGGAAAAAGTGGCAAGCTCCGTAATAAGGAACTTCGCTAAACTATTCTTAACATGGTATTGCTCTTGGATAACAAAATATCGAATTCCCGATATAAATTCCGGCATGCGAGTGTTAAAGAAAACAAGCGTCGAAAAATATTTCACTCTCTTACCGGACACGTTTAGTTTTACTACTACAATCACAATTGCCATGTTATCGAATAACCATGAGGTAAAATATATTCCGGTCAATTATAATCAACGGATCGGCGCTTCAAAAATTAGACCTATACGGGACACTTTGAACTTTATTCAATTAATATTTAGAACTGGCTCCTTGTTCGCACCAATGCGTACCTTTATGCCATTTATAATTCTTTTTGGCGGGTTTTTTGTTTTCAGCGCACTATACGATGCTTTATCAGCAGCCAATCTAACGGATACAACTATCCTTCTTTTTATCTTATTTCAGAGCACGTTTCTTTTTGCCATATTAGCGGATCTTATTCGTCAACATTGCAAAAGATAAAAGTGGGTACAGTGGTACTATCCTGACTTAACAATTTTCATCCAAAAATTCGATCATATAGCACGTAATCTTGGATTAGGTTCTTGCCACACACCGGAATGGGTAATTTTTATTTTTGCTACGAATCAAAAAATAATTTTTAATTTGTTTTTTGCACAACTCAGGATTCACCAATGCCTGAAGAACACCTTTGGTAAAGGGGTCCACGATAATTGGCCAAAGAATTTTTTGTGATAAGAACAAGTCTCTTAATTGTTTCTTATTCACAATTGTATTCCAAGGTGTCTTTCTTGATAAAGAAAAGCTATACTCTGGTCTAATTTTAACAGGCATCAATTCATCCCCACGCTGCTTTCCTGCAATCGCAGCTGCCACTGCATGACGCGTATCGCCTAGATCATTCTGCGCTACAATTAATAGTCCGTCATTTATTGTCTCGTTCTCTTTCTTCAGCACAGATAGCAATTTAGGGACCTGCTCGTTAATTTTTTGAACCCTACGGACCCAGTTCTTATCCACTGAGTTAAAACGGTTTTCCATCTCGTCTACCGAACCAATAGCATTATTAAATTGCCATCCTAATAACGTGCATACAAAAACAGCTCCCGTCGCACCAAGCAGCGCAGTATTCCGCACTTTTGATGCATATCGGTTTTGGAGAACTTTCCATATTTCAATTGCTCCTAGGGCAACAAAAAACAAACCAATTATATGTATAGTCCTCAAAACCACCCTAAAGTAGCGTTGGTGGGAAGATAGGGTTTCTAGCGGAACTCCTTGATAACAAGTTAAATAAACCCAATATAGCGCTATCACGTAAAGTAAAATATAGACTAAAAGTCCTACCAACACCCATTGATGCGCACGTCCGAATACAGCAAATACACACCCACCGAGAGCAATTATGGTAAGTGGTAATTTATAGATTGAAGCGTATAAAAATAATGCTGTCCCATAGCGGGCGGCTAAATCAACGGCGTGCCCATTACCTTCAAACATTGAAGTAAAGATAAATTCTATAGATGGGTTAGCGTTACACGAAGACGAACCCACAAAATGCCAGCTAAACAAAATAGAAAAGAACGGTATCAAGAGAGCAGCTAATACAAGAAATATCCGAGCCATATTTTTCTTGCCAACACTTATGTGCTCCTTATACCCGCATACTAACCCAAATATCATTACACTTGGCGCTAAAACTACTGCCGCAGTCTTCACCATATATAACGTAGCCAAAAGAACGCCAATCATAATGGAAAGACGTAGTTGAAGCGAGACAATGTTAAGCATAGCCCATCCCAAAAGGAAGCAAGCACTCGTCAAATAAAACTGGGGCCTCTCACTCATTACATTTGTCGGAATCAAAACCCAAGATGTTTCCATAGTCAAAAAAATTAATATGAAGGCCCACACAAAAAATATCTTAAAGCGTGTTCCACAATATGATTTGGTTCCCATGTACTGAAGTAGCAGGTCGCACAAAATGGCTAATAGTGCGACATGAAAAATGAATAGAATGCCCGCTACCTGATTAGTCTCAAACTTTCCTAATATTAATCCAGGTAATGCTAATAAATATGTCCAGCCTGGCATATAGGCTGGCACTCCCGTCATGTCCGGCGTTCTTGTTTGATCCGTGACAATCATCTGTCGAGCCCAACCTAGCCAATTGGTATATTCATCTGATAGAACAGTAAGGTAGCTAAGGGACCCGCCATTCCAAAAAACCGCCAATGGGAATAACGTAAGTAACCAGGGTAGAGGGTGCCAAAAATATTCTAATACGTGATTCTTACCGCCGAGTTGAAAAATAAGTTTCCCCCACCCTAAAGTTGCAATAATTACCAACAGCCAAGCTAACCAATGTAACGGCAGTCCAAAAATTACATTGCCTAAATATAAAAAAATAGGGACGGCCATAAAGCCCAAAAGTAGTCTCGTACCAATCCATTCGTTCCCTAGATGTGCGGGTATAACTCGAGGAGAAAGCAGCGATAAACCGCCTACTGTAAACAATACTATCCAGAAACCTAACAATTGTTCTACCTCAATCTTCGCCTAAAACTGCTTCAAGACTGTCTAAATAAGCACGGTCTTTGGTCAAGAAAGTTAATAACTTGTCCAAAAGACTTGCCGGAAAAAAATTTAAGCCTTGCAGTAAATTAACTGTTTTAATCAGGATCCATGTTGGGATTGGAAACAATGGCCTTAGGAACTTAAAATTACCTTCAAATTTGACTAAGATATAATTTAAATTAGTGGCGGGTGTATCAAAAATGCGGTAGACCCCCGGTTTCGTAGAGCGCTTCGTCAACATCAAAATCGTTGCCGTTAGGCGCTTCATCGGGGTCAAATAAACAGGCACGTGTGGTGCAAAGAAGCGAGGTCTTATCCAAGATTTCTGTATCCATCGCATTAAAATAGCATAGGGTCCAAAAGGCGGGTCAGATGCCACTAAGCCACAAACAAGTACTAGTCCTCCCTTGCCTTCTATGACTTGTGCAACTTCCCATTTTGCTTTTCCATAAACGCTCCTTGTTCCTGCAGATGCACCAACACTTGAGATAAAAACAAACCTACTTGCACTAGGCAGATATACTAATATTTGCCTAATGATAAGTTTGTTTACGGTAGTTGCCTTGTGAACATCAGCATGTCGAAACCATGCAAAATGCAAAACGATATCGGCACGCGAAATCTCTCTAACGACGGTTTGGGTCAAAGGCAGCCGTAAATCCTGCTCTAGAATAGTTAATCTGTCTTCAGTTTGGGTAAACGCAAAGCCACTGTGCCAAGGGGTAACTAGCGCTATCACGTGGCAGTTCGTATGCTTTTGTAACGCCTTCAATGCTGCCGAACCCAAAGGCGAATGGGCCCCCGTAATGACTATTCTCTTACCCTTAACCATTAAGACTATCCATAACTGTTCGATATGCATTTGCCATAATAGTAAACGTAGGCGAATTAGAAGGCGAGCTTGCAAACACCGCGCCATCACAGATGTGCACGCCGTCCGCTACAGTCCCTACTCGATCAATCGTGAGAGCTCCTTCCCTGGTGCTCAACACGCTTCCATATGGTAACGTGGCTGTATAGTGGGAACTGGTCTTATGCCGAATTAAAGGTAACCGAGGTATAACAAAACCTGTTTTCTTTATAGCCTTACGAAGCTCTCGAAATACAGTTAGTGTGTTGTCGGTTTTTTTACCTTTTTGATAAACTGAAAGTTTGAGTTCATTATCCAACTGCAAGGCATATTGATCCGATTCTGTCCCATCTAAATATAAACGTGCCCATAGGATCCGCGCGCGAAGAAGTTGCCCTATAGGTTTAAACAAAAACCAAAACTTCGGTGGCAAAATATACTGCCAAAGGTAATCAAAACTTGAATAAATCTGAATTTTTGTAAACGGAGTCTCAGCAGTATCAGGTAAATACCCCATCAAAAGATAAGTCATGGCCATGTGGTTTTCACCGATGACCGCGCTATTTCTTCCGGTATAGATTATCGGAAAAGTGAAAATTGTGTTATCTGTCATAACGGGACCCGACGATAAACCAAGACTTCGCATAACAATTTCTGTCGTTCCAAGACAACCTGCTGCAAGATAAATACGGTCGAACTGTTCGCTAATTAACCCATTTTCCATTTCTATCACGCGTAACACAGGATCATATTGCATGACCTTTTGCCGGACTATTTCACTACTGGTAAATTTAGGAATGAGTTTCTGAATATGGTTTTCAGTTCTAAAAATCGCATCTACTGGGCAACCTGATAGACATTGACCGCACCTATTACATGCTTGCTGGTTATTAAGTCTGGTTTCAAGGGCCAATCGCGAGTGCCCCGCAACAAATTTTTGAGAGTCATTAAAAATATTTAGAAAACTTTTCATGACTAATGGTAATTCGATGGGAGGACGATTCTCAAACGTATCGCCAAAGTACTTATTCAAACCATCTACAGTTCCGCTAATCCCCATCACTTCAGAGATACGCCTATAGTATGGTGCCATATCGGCAGCAGTCACTGGCCATCCAGAGAACTCTTTATCTGTAAATGGTAAAACAACACTACCCCAGAAGTTGCTTAATCCACCAAAATGTCGAGCACGCCATATTTTATGCCGTTTATCAACCACCATTTTTTCAGGCACTTCGCCGAAATAAGATTTTGGTGGCGGAAACTGCAAGCCAAAACGTCGTCGTAAACTCGGATATAGAGATACAGGATTGAGGGTTCAGCACTTGTCGACTATCTGTGCTGCAGGATCATAGATTGTGACATGCAAATTTCTATTCTCATCGGCAAGCGCAGATAGCACGCCCAGAGCTGCTGGTCCAGTGCCGATGACAGCAATTCTCATCAATCAATACTCCATCTATTTCCTAAGAATCTACGTTGTACCTCTGCATTTCTTGGAACAAATCGTTATTTTCATTACCTAAAATATTTTCGATTTCCTATTACTTTAGAGATGCAACTAACTTCCGACGAACGTCTCTACTCCAGGTATAATAGAAGATGTCTCTGATCGGCCCGTTCCGATTAAACCATAGAATATCCGTCTCACTAGCGTAGGGATAGCTCTTGATCCCACTATCACGTAAAATGGCTTCCCGGTCACGAGTAGAAAAAAATTCAAAGGCGCTTAAAGGTATATAACGCTCGCGAGGAGCAAAATTTTCCAGCGGGTCTAACATAACCCATTTTTTAAAATTATTTGAATAATATTCAACAAATACGTGATTTGCCACAATCTTGTCTGGTTTATGAGCGACCCGAACTAACCGCGTTCTAAAGCCAATACCACGCAATAACGCTACTATCGTCTCAGATATAGTACCGCATGAGCTATAGTAGTTCGCAAAACCGAGGATAACATCTTCTATTCGTCGATCTTTTTCCGACAAATTATCCGTTATAGTAGGATCAAACGGTTTTCCATGTTTGTTAGCTTCATTTTGATCAAAAGCGAGCTTATTAATGGCTCTCGCCAGTAAATCTCTATCGTTATATTTTGCGGATATATTCCGATACCTATCTATAAATTGTTTATATCGAGCGCGTTCAGCCCTATTAGATGGCAGATTCAACTGTCGCGAAAGCGATTGATCAAAATCCGGATAGTTACCGCGTCGGTCTTCAAAGGAAGCATCAGAGACCAACCTAATAAATAGCGGATCGTCGCTGGAAACTACATGATGATGAGTAACAAATACCCTATTGATGTATGGGCCGTTTTCAAAAATATAACCATATAAATTTTTTACATGGTGTTGCTTTAATGCAAATATACTTGCCACTAGTATGACGACTAGAATAAAAATTAATATGAAGGGCTTCGTAAGTACAGTCACGTGTCGAATATTCCTATATGTATCTACAGGCAAAAATAACAACAATTTGACAATTTGTATTAAATAACTCCAGTTTTGATCAAATCCTGCGTTATGATAAGTAAGTTCGTACGACTTCTCGATCTGATCAACAATTTTTAGTTATTTGGCTATTCATGTATCTATTCATGAGATAAAAATTTCACCACAGCTAACATACACTTTGGTTTTTTATATGGTCCGGAAACGCGCCTTAATTACTGGAATAGCCGGTCAAGATGGAGCTTACTTAGCTGAGTTCCTACTTGAAAAGGGTTACGAGGTCCATGGTATCAAGCGCAGGGCATCATCCCTAAACACAGAACGCATTGATCATCTTTACCAAGATCCACATGAAGAGAGCCCCTGTTTCGTCTTGCATTATGGAGATCTTACTGACGCAACAAATTTAATTAGTGTCATTCAAAAAGTACAACCGCATGAGATATACAATCTTGCCGCCCAAAGTCACGTCGCTGTATCTTTTGAGACACCTGAATATACAGCGAATACAGATGCACTTGGAACACTCAGGGTTTTGGAAGCAATAAGAATCCTCGGCCTTGAGCGTCAAACCCGTTTCTATCAAGCTTCTACTTCAGAAATGTTTGGAAAAGTAAGAGAGTCGCCACAACGCGAAACTACTCCATTCCATCCGTGTTCTCCCTATGCTACAGCCAAAGCGTACGCCCACTGGATTACCGTTAATTATCGTGAGGCGTATAATATTTTTGCGTGCAACGGGATTTTATTTAATCATGAAAGCCCGGTACGCGGCGAAACCTTTGTAACCCGGAAAATCACCCGAGCACTGACACGCATCAAACTCGGGATCCAAGACAAATTATATCTCGGGAATCTGGACTCCCAGCGGGATTGGGGCCATGCACGCGACTATGTAGAAGCGCAATGGTTGATGCTGCAGCAAGACAAACCAGATGACTTTATTATTGCTACTGGAAAACAGCATTCTGTGCGTGAATTCGTAGAATGTGCGGCCCACGAACTTAGGATGAGTCTCCGTTGGGAAGGACAGGGTGTAAACGAAATTGGTCTCGACGCTAATTCTGGAAAATCAATTATTTCTATTGATGAACGTTACTTTCGACCAACCGAAGTCAAAACTTTGTTAGGCGATCCAGCCAAAGCCTATAAAAAATTAGGTTGGAAAGCCAAAATCCCATTTGAGGCGCTTGTCCGCGAAATGGTCGCCGCTGACTTAAAGCTAGCAAAGCGTGATCAGGCTACGCCTTACACTAGTTCCTAATTCACCCCAATAAACTATTAAAATACTTGGAATTAGAGATTACATGAAAAAAGACGATAAAATTTATGTTGCTGGCCATCTCGGAATGGTCGGATCAGCGATTTGTCGGCAGCTAAAAAAGAGAAGCTTCTCAAACCTTATTACCCGTTCTCACTCAGAACTCGATCTCACTATTTATAGTCAGGTCGAAGAATTTTTTACAATGGAAAAACCAAAATTTGTATTTCTTGCCGCTGCTAAAGTCGGGGGTATTCACTCCAATCAAGCCTACCCCGCTGATTACATTCTAGAAAACTTGAAAATCCAAACTAACGTAATCGAAGTAGCCTGGAAGAGTGGCGTAAAAGGTCTGCAATTTTTGGGTTCAGCATGCATTTACCCTAGGCTCGCACCTCAACCCATCAAAGAACCGTTATTACTTACTGGCCCACTTGAACCAACCAACGAAATGTATGCAATAGCAAAAATTGTTGGTCTTAAATTATGTGAAGCTCTGCAAAAACAGTACGGCTTCAATGCTACATCTATTATGCCAACCAATCTGTATGGGCCAGGTGATAATTTTAATTTAACTACTAGTCACGTCTTACCGGCACTAATAAAAAAATTTCATGATGCCAAGAGTTCCGGTGCCAAAAAAGTTGAAGTGTGGGGCTCAGGAAAGGCTTTACGCGAATTTCTCCATGTAGATGATATGGCATCCGCCGCTATATTTCTTATGTCAAATTACCGGGAGCAAGAGTTTATCAACGTTGGAAGTGGGGAAGAAATTTCAATAAAGGTACTCGCGGAAAAAGTCTGCAGCATAGTTGGATTCCAAGGAAAGATCGTTTTCAATAATAGCATGCCTGATGGGATGCCAAGAAAATTACTCGATTCGAGCCGCCTTCGTAATATGGGCTGGACACCGTCTATATCACTCTCAGACGGTTTGGAGAGTACATATCGTTGGTTCATTGAGAACCTGGAATGTGTTCGAAAGTGAATTCTCATAAATTTATAAGAACTTACCAACTCCTTCATAACTGTAGCTAAGCTATCCTATTAATTTGAGGAGCAAGATATAATTTACTCAAAGCATTGACTATTAACAATATTTTGGAATTTCACACCTTTACCCGACAACCTGTCCGTGCTGACTCAAATACTGCCAGAGTCGCACGTAATGTAGCTGCGGCATCCTGGGCTGAAATAACCGGGACTTCACGCCCATCAATAACCGCGCAGAAATGCTCAATTTGCCGCACATAGGCGTCATTCAGTTCAATACATATCTCAGCCGGCTTCATAACATGGTTCCAATCCGGAATTTCCTCTCCGTGGTGCCAGACAACTAGGTTGGGGAAATCCAACGCTCCCCTAGTTCCCATGAAACGGACTGTGTTCTGTTCTGATTTTGGAAAAAACGGAGTTTCACCTGTTGCAAACTCCCATGCCCAGGGAGAAGAAGTCTGATCGGATAACACGAATGTCCCCAGCGCACCATTAGCGAAACGCATCACTACGGCTGCAGAATCTTCTTTCTCCCAATTACGGATGCTATGAGAGATCTCGGCACTAATACTTTCTATATCGCCACAAATATAACGGAGTGAGTCGAGTTCATGGATCAAATTTGTGAGTACAGGCCCCGCTTGCCATTCTTTACGCCAGTCTGAAGCATAATATTCATTATTTTTTCGGACGGTCCATTGCCCGCTCAAAGCGACCAATTGCCCCAAACCACCTGACTGAATAATTTCTCGCGCCTTATCTACTAACGCGTAATAGCGGCGATGATGGCCAACCAGTACCTGGCCTCTACTGACCGACTCTTTTTCAATCACCGTGTCAGCCTCCCTGCGTGTCGACATAAACGGCTTTTCTACTAGGACATGACAATCAAAATTAAGAGCCGTTATTGTGGGTAGAAAATGACTGCTGGTAGGTGTAGAAACAATAACCCCATCAACACTTTCTACCTCAAGAAGGTCACCAATATCATTGTAAAGGCTTACCTCTAGTTCATCAGCTAGACCCTTAACGCTTGGTGCAGGGTCCGCGATTGCAACAAGGTTGGCACAGGACACTTCTTCAATGGCACAGGCATGACGCCGCCCGATGACACCTCCACCGGCAATAGCTAATCTCGCTGTATTCATAATAGTGTCTCCATAAAATACGTACCATACGTGGTCGCATAATAGATGTTCTTCCTTGTTTGACTATCGCTTCAGTGAAAGTTTTTTGCACTTATTAGCCAGTCGTTGGCGGCCAAACGGCTAAACTATCTGAGTCTGATAGGATCCTTATAGCTCTCTCCTCTAGGGTGATGTGAGTACCATTCAACATCACAATTCTCTTCTATCTCAACTACGGCTTGGTTTTTTGAAGCGTTTCCGGGAAGAAACTTTCCTAATTTTGTATAAAATTTCAGTGTTCTTTTCATATGACGATCACATTCATTTTTTATCTCCATCGACAGCCTTTCATCGCAGTGTTGAAGCTATGTAGTTAAATTCGTTATTACATATTGCTGTGCGTGTTTTAACTGTTACAACTTAGCGATTAATTGAGTCGATCTCGAGGGAGATGAGGTAGTTTGAGTGCAACATTACTCTTCAAGGGTTGATCCTGTGCCCTGAACCCGCGTTTGACGCATTCTCCGGCGAAATTTATCAGCATCGTAGCCACTGCCTCGGTGAAGTAGGCACCGGTTATCCCATATCACTAAATCACCAGGAGACCAGGAGTGTTCGTAGATGTATTTCGGATTCGTTGCACGCTCTAGCAAATTATCCAGTAACTCACGACTTTCCGTAAAATCCCACCCTTCAATTTCTCGGGCATGAGAGCCAATATAAAAATTTCTTGCACCCGATACCGGGTTCTTCCGTACCAACTTCTGGCGAACGGGTGGCAATGAGTTTGCATGAGAAGGGGTCACCGCTTCAGGACTCACCTTAGAACGGGAAAAAACATAATCATGAATTGCGATCAGTGGCCCAATATCGCCTTGGATTTTTACAGGCAAGCGATTATATGCCGCCCTTTGGCTCACAAACTGCGTTATCCCGCCCTCGTCCGGCACCTCGTAGGCGCAGATTATTGATACGTATGTCGGTACTTCGCGAAAGGACGAATCAGAATGCCACATGTTATTACCAGTCAAAAACTGGGTCTCAGGGTGATTGTTGCCAAGAGCGATTCCATCATTTTGAACGTTACCGATGGTAATAAAATATTCAATAACGCCTTCCCGTCCAAGCTTGACATGACTGGGCTCCGGCTTTCCTAGTAATCGTGTAAACGCTAATTGCATTTCGTCAGAAACAAACTGGTTTGGAAACCATAAAAAGGAGTATTCGTCAATTGCCTGCTCAATAAGCGAAAGGTCGCCTTCGGAAAGCCCCTTTCTAAGGTCTATTCCATCGCCTCGTGCTCCGAAGTCAGCATGTAATGGTTCAAAGTTCGGTCCAACCATTCGTATACAGCCCCCTATAGTTAAAATGGGATCTATCTATAAATGTTAAATTTTATATTTTTCAACTACTGAAACCAGACTTTTATCATCCATAATATCAGCCTAATTACTTTTAAATGCATAACACACCAACTACTTCGCCTCTAAACTGTTTTTCTTATTACACGCGTAGAATGTTGAATCTATCGAATGTTAACTAAATATTTTAAACTTGTAACAAAATTGAGGTGCAATTCTCACATCAGGCAAGGCAGAACGATACTTATTCCGCCATTTGGCTAATCCCGAATAATGTTGACTCCTAAACCATAAATATTTAAACAAACATTTGTTAGGTAAAATTTGCTCGTGCTAAGAATCCCATGAAGGCACCTACTAGGAGATCCAACAATCGTAATGATGCGCTCCTCGATGCGGCAGCAACATTATTTTCAACCCAAGGCTTTCGTGAAACTACGATGCGGGATATTGCGAAAGCGGCTGGCATGTTACCGGGTTCTATCTACTACCATTATGGTTCGAAGGATGACTTGCTGCTCGCAATTTACGAAACGGGGGTCGAACGAATCATCGAAGAGTTCAGTAAAGCACTGTTATCAGTTAACGACCCATGGGAGCGGCTAAGAATCGCGATTTCCGCTCACATCGGTGCGATTAACCAGCAAACCCCCGCTATGCGAGTCATAAATCGCGTGCTGCCCGAACATGTTTCGAAACATGCCGTGGCCTTATCACGCCTCAGAGATCGCTATGAGAAATGCTTCCGCGAACTCATTAATGACTTACCCCTTGCGCCTCATGTGGATCGTTCTCTACTAAGATTGATGGTTTTGGGCGCGGTTAATCACACCCAGTTCTGGTTCAAACCAACCGGCAAACGCACTCTCAATGAGATAGGCGCTGCCTTCGCCCAGCTCTTAATAGAGCCAATCGCCATACCGCTAAAGTCTATTATCACCCCCGAAACGCGAGATACGTAGATGATTGGGCAACAAATCCGGGTACTTGTAACTAAGATTGGCTTCGACGGGCATGATCGCGGTAGCCGAGTGGTTGCAGCCTATCTCCGCGACGCTTCCATGGAAGTAATCTATACGCCTCCATGGCAAAAGATCGAGGAAGTGGTCGCACTCGCACTACAAGAAGACGTCGATGTGATCGGTATCTCAAGCCTGGCATCCGACCACCTGATCGTTCCTGACCTCATGGATGCCCTTGAAGATGCTGGTCTAGAACATATCGGTGTAGTCGTGGGCGGTATTGTGCCGGACAAGGAACATACGTCATTAAAGAATGCTGGCGTTGCCCGTATCTTTGGACCTGGTGCATCACGAGAAGATATCGTCAACGGTGTGACAGAACTGGGTACCCGCGTTCGCACCGCAAAGCTCTCTGAAGGAGATTTCATATAATGAGTAAGCCCAAGGCCATTCCAAGTGATGCCGAAAACGTCCAGTTATCACTTCCCGGATTCGAATCTGCTGAAGCTCAGTGGCACCAAGAATATTCGCAACAAATCCCTATCGACAGGCGTATCCTCAATCGGTCCGGCATTCAAGTGGATCCAATCTATACGCCCGAGCAGTGGTCATCGGAACGCCATATGGTGGACCTGGGTTTCCCTGGTCAGCCCCCATATACGAGAGGAATATATCCGACCATGTACCGGGGACGTACCTGGTCACAACGGCAACTTATCGGGCTAGGTACCCCAGACAACTACAATGAACGAGTACGAAAAATTCTTGATCTCGGTGCCACAGCGATTAGCCTTTTACCCTGCAATTCGGGGTTTCGTGGCGTTGACTGCGACAAAGCTCCTCTATCACTTCTCGGTACCTGCGGAACCGTCATCAACACAATAGACCACATGGACCGAGCCCTCGATGGCGTTCCACTTGATAAAATCTCAACCGCAATGAATGACCCCACCCCTTTTACGCTGCTCGCTTTCGTTCTTGGTGTCGCTAAACGACGTGGTATTCCGTTTGACAAAATTACTGGCACATCCAACCAATCGGACTACATATCCCACTTCGTGGCAAACCATATGTTCTATCGACTGTCGCAACCGGGAAGTCGACGTCTTCTAGTCGATCATATTGCCTATTGCCTTAAACACGTACCTTACTGGAACCCCTTATCAGTCGTTGGCCAGCATATGCAACAGGCAGGTGCAACACCAGCGGAAACGATGGGCTTCACTCTATCAACTGCTATCCAATACGCAGAAGACTGTATCGCGAGAGGCTTAGACCCAGATTCATTCTTGCCACGCTTTACGTTCTTTTTCGATATCTCAATTTCGTTCTTCGAGGAAATCGCAAAGTTTCGTGCGGGTCGACGAATTTGGGCTCGGATCGCCAAAGACCAACTTGGCGCAAAGGATCCACGCTCTTGGCGGTTCAAATTTCACGGTCAGACATCTGGCGTTGATCTCACCGCTCAACAACCACTCAACAACATCGCGCGTGTTGCTATCCAAGCCTCCGCTGGCATTTTCTCAGGTTTGCAATCTATGCACACAGACGCCTATGACGAAGCTATTACTTGCCCTACGGATGGACCGGCACGCATTGCCGTTGCAACACAGAACATCCTCCGTGAGGAAGCACATTTGTGTGACGTGATTGATCCACTTGGAGGATCCTACTATGTGGAGACTCTAACCAATCAGATGGAACAGGAGATCCTCAAGGTCATGAATAAAATCAACACTTCGGGTGGTATGTACGAAGCCGTCGGTACAGGCCTAATCCAAAAAATGATTGGTCAATCGGCTCTCTCAGCACAAGAAAAGATCGAGAACGGAGAAGAAAAAGTGATTGGTGTCAATTGCTATCAAGATGATGACAATGGCGTCGAGCAGCCTGAGCCTTACCGTCCCGACCGAAGCAAAATGGAAGCGCATGTCAAAGCTTTCAAAGACTTTAAGAGTAAACGTAGCCAAGCCACAGTCGACAAGGCTATCGCGGGCCTACGTAAGGCAGCAAACGACGAAAATATTAACGCGTTCGAAAGAGTTGTTGATGCGGCAACAGTCGGCGTTACCCATGGTGAAATTATTAGCACTCTTCGCGAGGAATTGGGCTTTGGAAGCCCATTGATCGCTGCCTGAAAACTTGAGCGCTCTGAATTCCACAGCAACTCTATTTGAACGGCTGCTTATCGGGGACGTAGTAGCCTTAGCGCGCGCAATCTCCATTCTTGAAACCCGTGACGATCGAAGTGACGCCCTTGCAAATCGATTGCATGGGCATGCCGGAAAAGCTCGCGTGATCGGCTTCACCGGTCCGCCCGGCTCCGGCAAGTCTACCTTGATAAATGCATACGTAGCCAGATTGCGTGCCGCTGGTGAGCGCGTTGCTATCCTCGCCGTCGATCCCTCAAGCCCGTTGTCAGGTGGATCGATTCTTGGGGACCGTACGCGGATGGGTGAACATAATGCCGATACCGGTGTCTTTATCCGGTCTATCGCTGCTAGAGGCTATCCCGGTGGCCTGGCGCTTTCAATTCCAGTCATCCTCGATGCGGTTGATGCTGCCGGCTGGCCGACTGTCATTTTAGAAACCGTTGGAGCGGGACAGTCTGAGAACGAGATTGTTGAATTTGCGGATGTTAAAGTAGTGCTAAACGCACCCGGACTTGGCGACGATATTCAAGCGATCAAAGCCGGTATACTAGAAATTGCGGATGTACTCGTTGTAAACAAATCCGATCTTCCACTGGCAGATCAAACGACGTATCAACTACAGGCTATGCTGGAATTGCGTGGCTCCCGTTTCCAGAGTGTTTCAATCGTAAAGACCACGGCAATCGAACACAAAGGCCTAGAAGAACTAGACCAAGCGATTACTGACAAATTAACTACAACCGCCAACATCAGTCCCGAACAGCGCCGTTTTCAGCGATTGCCTGCCTTGTTGCGACGCAGAGTGGATGCCATGTTTCGGGCGCGGTTAGACTCGCTCGCTCCCGATAAGGTAAATACAATTTGCAACGACGTACGCTCCGGTAAAATATCCATTGATAGCGCCGCCGCAAATTTAGCTGATCTAGCCTTTAAAGTTAAAAACTAAAATGAGGATTTACGTCACAAATACAATTACCTTAAACCATAGAAAACAGGCTCCGTTCCGTAACTTGTGGAAATCTTTTGTCTATATGCTAAAAACCGTAGCTTGAGTTTGTGACATTATCCGTAACACCATAAGCTTTTTAGGTATATCGTGAAATTAATCATAGCAACACCAAGTCCATTTGCGAGAAAGGTTCGAATTGTTTTGCGTGAGAAAGCGATTCAATTTGAAGAACAAGTCGATGGACCTTGGAATCCGAATTCCATTGTGTCAAAAATTAACCCGCTCGGAAAGGTCCCTGTCTTAGTCTTAGACGATGGAGAAATGATTTATGACAGCAGCGTAATTATCGAATATCTTGAAACACTCAGATACGAACCTGCGCTTATTCCATTAGATGCAAATCAAAGGATTAAGGTTCGTCAAATAGAAGTGTTAGCAGATGGTATAGCCGATGCCGCAGTACTGATAACTCTTGAAAAACACCGGATAGAAAAAATTCAGAGCCTCGATTGGATTAACCGCCAACAGACAAAAATTGATGCCGGAATAGCCGCATTGAGTAAACAACTTGGAAGATCATTATTGTTTTGTGATGACGCATTAAGTATCGCAGACATAGCAACCGCCTGCACTCTCGGTTATTTAGACCTGCGCTTTCCCGATTATGATTGGCGAAGCAATGCTAGAAATCTGGCGAATTTGACCACATCAATGGAAAAAAGAGGTTCATTCAAAGTGACTAAACCAGTGGTTCAAGATATTGCTATCGTCGAATAATACGATTTGGTCGAGAACCGGCGACGCCTTCGATCTAATTGGAATCAGGACATTGTGGAAGAGATAGCAGAGACTCTGGCATAATTTTCTGCCGCGAACGGTACCTCGATCAAAGTGTGGCGGCCATCCTCTACCATTTCCCTATATTTCTGCTAGTCTTACAGCATGACAAAATCAAATGAACGGGAAATAAATCTCCTCAGAGTTCTTGCGGAGGGATGTAATAAACATCCCGCATATCGTGCACGTAGACCTGCGACAGGAAATTGCCAAAGGTGCGTAGTCGTGTGGAGCGCACGACTTGAATTAAATAATATTTCTGGTGAACAAGAATCGACCGTACACGAGTATTGGCACTCAATATTCCCTTCCCGGTAAATACGACATATTCGCTAAGGTAACTTAGCAACATCCTCCAGAGCCGTAAAATCAAAAAGGGATGTCATCGTCCAAAATCGATTGTTCTTCTGACCGCATATCATTGTGCATTTCACCTGCGTACGAAGAGGTATCATCTCCTGAAAAATCAGCCCGTGCGACTTTCCATGCTTTAACATCTGTATACCAACGACCGTTATATTCACGACTTTCGAGGTCGATGGAGACAACTAGGTTCTCACCCTCCTTAATTGCAAATTCATCTATTTTATCACTCCAGGCCATAAAACAAACTTGTTTAGGGTACTGGCCGTCCGTTTCAATAATATACTCTTGCTTACGCCAAGGACCCCTAGCCGACTCCCCCGATTTCTCGGGGAGAAGTTGGACTATTCTACCGTTTAATTCCATAATTTGAGACCCCAATACATTAAGTAGTTTTACTCTCGCTAGATTTACTTGACCATTGCATATGGAACAAGAGGCGGCCCACTAGAAGATACAGGAGCAATGAGAGGACATGCCCGTTTTATTACTTTGCGCTGGAATTAGTCCAACTGCAGCGCTCCTTACCCCAAAAATTCCAACTGCCTACAACTTTTTTATTCAAATGTTCGGATCGCATCTCTTCAAACCAAGAACGATCGTCTAAACCATACTCAAACCATCTCAGCTGGCAGCGCAGAAGCCAATAACAAAATACCGCTTTCCTCTGCAATATCATTATTTAATAGATCAATTTTATTATTTCGTATTTTCATACTATTTGTTTGTCTTCGAGATTTAGAAGGGTTCAACGCGCCACCTTTTTATAGCTAATCCCTCCCATTTTGCGAAACTTCTGCTATTCTCTTCGGCATGAAGCCGTCGCAGAAAATTCTAATAGTGTTTGGAGTATTCTTCGGATCGAGATGTGGACCCGGGGTTTTAGCCGCGTGACCGCATCGCTGCAACATAGGACCATCCGCACCAATGCTGATCGGCTTTGGAAAAGTATCGAGGCTATCAATCAAATCGGCGCGACCCCGGCCGGCGGCGTGTGCCGGTTGGCCTTGAGCGATGAAGACATGGAAGCCCGGCATTTGTTCCGTAGATGGTGTGTCGACGCCGGCTGCCAAGTCCGTATCGATTCCATAGGCAATATCTTTGCCCGCCGTCCCGGGCGGCATCTTGATCGGCCCGCCATCATGACGGGCAGCCATCTGGACACGCAACCAACCGGTGGCCGCTTCGATGGCATCTACGGAGTGCTAGCCGGGCTTGAAGTGGTGCGCACCCTGAATGACCTTAAGTTGGAAACTGACGCGCCGGTAGAGATTGCAGTATGGACCAACGAGGAAGGATGCCGGTTCGCGCCATCCATGGGTGGTTCGGGAGTCTTCGCCGGCGTGCTCGAATACGAATACGTCATTGGACAGAAGGACCGGGCAGGTAAAAACTTCGGTGATGAACTGCGGCGCATCGGCTACATGGGTGACGCCCCTATCGGCGGCACCACAGTCGCAGCCTATTTCGAAGCCCATATCGAACAAGGGCCAATCCTCGAAGCGGAAAAAAAAGTCATCGGTGTTGTGACTGGCGGTCAAGGCAAACGTTCCTATGATGTTAGGCTCACAGGCCGCGAGGCCCATGCCGGCACTACGCCCATGCCAGCACGTCATGACCCTTTGAAGGCAGCCGCCCAAGTCATCGCCGGGCTCGAATTGATCGCCCAGGATAAAGCACCCGATGCTGTCACTACCGTCGGGATGATGCAAGTCCTCCCCAATTCGAGAAACACCATCCCGGGCGAGGTATTCTTCAGCGTCGATATGCGACATCCAGACCCGGATACACTCGAGGAAATGAATTTAGCCTTTCGAGCGGATCTCGACAAAGCGGCAGCGGAGCATCAAATCAAACAGTGTGTTTCGGTGGCGTCGGAATACCCAGCCACCGAGTTTGATCCCGACTGCATCGCGCATATCCGGGAAGCCGCAGTCGACCTCGGCATTACCCACCGCGACATGATTTCAGGGGCCGGACATGACGCCTGCCATTTGGCTCACTGTATACCGACCGGGATGATCTTCGTCCCATGCGAAAACGGCGTCAGCCACAATGAGGCGGAAAATGCGTCGCCATCCGACTTAGCGGACGGATGCGACGTCCTATTGTCGGCCATACTGCGATGTGCATTGGATTGAGGAGCTTCTTGGTTATGCTCTCTTATTCATTCAGAGATTTTTCATAGGTTCTTCTAATTGCTTAGAATCATTTACAAAAGGACAGATGAGGATGTATTTCAAAAAATTTTATAGAATAAGAGAATGTTTCTTCTTTAAAACTATTTCTGGGGGCGAAATTACCTGTAATGGGACGTTCTACATTTCGTTCTCTTAATTTCTTACATGCAATATCGGGGCGAACGCGAGACGATAGTGGAATGGATATAACGCGGCCATGGGAGTTCGTTGCTGATAACGTGATGGGCGGCGTCTCATCTGGGCATATTAAGACGCTGAATATTAAGGGGCGGATAGGCACAAGACTGACGGGGGATGTATCCTTCGAGAACAATGGCGGGTTTTTGCAAATGGCCTTTGACATCAATGATGACGGCAGCACGTTTAATGCATCGGGGTTTGATGGCGTTGAGATTGATGTTCTAGGAAATGATGAGAGCTACGACCTAAGGCTCCGCACTTCCGAATTAACCCGCCCATGGCAATCATATCGCACGTCCTTCTTCGCCACCACT
>PBLS01000070.1 GCA_002721825.1 Magnetovibrio sp. | reverse complement strand
CTTTGTAATGAGAAGGTCCTTAATAGTTATTGGGACACCATCCAAAAGACCTGATGGTTCACCTGCCACCCATCGTTTTTCAGATGCACGTGCTTCCTCGATCGCCTTTTCTCCATCAACCTTTACAAAAGCGTTTACCATATCATTTACCGCTGTAATTCGATCTAGGACCTCATCCGTAACTTCTACAGGCGACAACTTTTTCGCCTTATAAAGATCAATTAACTGCGTAGCAGACATACAATAGGATTCTGTTTTATCTACAGCTACCATGATTTTACCCCAATCTTTTTTACTCGATCACATCGTCGACATAACCATAACAAACCTAAATTCACAACAAGCGGATCTTATGGTATTTACTTCGAAGGCCCAAAAAATGATAATAAAAACGCATGACAGATTGGACTAAAAACCAACTCACTAAACGCCTCGGGTTACGCTATCCTATAATTCAGGCTCCTATGGCTGGGGCTGCAACTCCGGAAATGGCTGCCGCCGTAACACGTGCCGGTGCAATGGGCTCACTCGGGGTTTCACTGCAATCAAACGATGCAACACGTGCGGGATGTAATTCCATTCGCAGTAAAACTAACGGTTCGTACAATATTAATTACTTTGTTCATAATGAAGCTACCCTAGATTCGGAAAAAGCGGAACGCACGCGAGACTACTTAGCCACCTACTATGAGGAACTCGGTCTGGGGCCCGTTCCTGCTGCAAAGGTATCATCAACACCTTTCAATGAAAAAAATTTGGCCCTTATGCTCGAACTCAAACCGCCTGTATTAAGCTTTCATTTTGGCTTGCCAAAAAACGAATTATTCAGCGCAATCCAAAACGCAGGTATATTCACAATTTCGACAGCGACCAATGTCCTTGAAGCTCAGCAACTTGAGGATAGCGGGATCGATGCCATTATTGCACAAGGTTTCGAAGCAGGAGGACATCGTGGAACATTTACCGAACCCTATGAGGATGGCTGGATAGGTACCATGGCTTTGGTGCCGCAAATTGTTGATGCAGTCTCTGTTCCCGTTATTGCAGCTGGTGGCATTACTGATGGTCGTGGTATTGCCGCTTCGATCGCTTTGGGCGCTAGCGCCGTCCAATTAGGCACAGCGTTTCTATCTTGCCCTGAAGCGGCGATACCTGATGTACACCGTGCCGCGTTGAAAAATGCGCGAAGCGACAAAACACGTTTGACATCCGCTTTCTCTGGGCGACCCGCACGTGGCCTCGAAAATCGCTACGTCCGGGAAATGGCGGGAAGAGAAGACGAATTTCCCGACTTTCCCATTCTCAACACACTTACTGCTCCTCTTCGAAAGGCAAGTGCAAATGCTGGCCGCTCTGACTTCATCCCACTTTGGGCCGGGCAAGGTGTAGGTCTTATAAAAACCATGCCTGCCGGTAAATTAGTGGAAACGTTGGTCACAGAAACCGAAACCGCAATAAAACGTTTCTCATAAATTCAGTCTAGCCCCATCAACGAGCGTGCAAAAGTTTCCGCCTCGAAATGTCTCAGATCTCCTATTCCTTCGCCAACGCCAACTGCATGCAAGGGAAGTCCGAATTTTTGTGCAAGTGCAACTACAACACCACCTTTTGCAGAACCGTCCAATTTGGTCAGCACCAATCCCGTAACGTCGACTGCTTCTTGGAAAACCTGAACTTGGCTATGTGCATTTTGACCTACTGTAGCATCCATCACTAGTAAGATGCTATGAGGAGCAGCTTCATCAACTTTTGCTAGTACCCGAACAATTTTTTCCAGTTCCGACATTAAATCTTTACGGTTTTGCAGGCGACCAGCGGTATCTATTATCAAGACATCACTCGCTGCGGTTTTCGCTTGCTCAAAAGCGGTATATGCTAAAGCCGCAGCATCACCTCCGGGTGAACTTTTAATAACGGGACTTCCGGAGCGCTCGCCCCACGCCTCCAATTGTTCGACTGCCGCCGCTCGGAATGTATCTGCAGCAGCAATCATTACGTTTCTACCCTCATCAGCAAACTGCTTGGCCAACTTTCCAATAGTCGTGGTCTTACCACTCCCATTGACACCACAAACTAAAACCACGTGCGGCGCGTAACTGGGATTTATACTTAAGGGAATTGCGACAGGACGCAGTATTTCCGAAATTTCCTCGGCCAAAGCTGCACGAACAGCCTCAGAAGCCACATCCTCCTCAAATCGTCTGCCAGCAAGATTCTCTGTTAAGTGTGTTGCAGTCTTAACCCCGAGATCGGCACTTATCAGAATATCTTCCAGACTTTCTAACGTCCGTGCATCAAGCCGCCGGTTGATGAAAAGTTCTGTTATGCTACCAGTTAATTTTTGCGAAGATTTAGAAAGCCCCGCTTTCAGACGTCCTAGCCAACCACCCTCTGTTCCCGCGCTCATATTATCTTGCCCCGTAACCCCACGTCGGTCACTCCTTCAATATGAACATTAACTAATGACCCAGGTTTACACGAGCAATCGACTTCCACCGCTACATAATGCTCGTTATAGCCATAACCAGGCTTTTCAATCAAAACTTCAGCTATAGAATCAACTTGCTTTAAGCAATATTTTTGGAACTCTTGATTGCCTGCATCACGTAAAATAGCGGCGCGCGCTTTTATAATATCGTCCGAAATACCAGGCATTTTTGCGGCAGGCGTCCCCTCCCGAACCGAATAGGGAAATACGTGGAGGTGGGTAAGCTTCAGAGACTTAACGGCATTAAGCGTGTTAATGAACATCTCATCCGTCTCAGTCGGAAAACCTGCTATAAGGTCCGCTCCAATGGTAATATCGGGTCTTGCTCTTTTAAGGCGCTCAATAACGGAGAAACCATTGTCGCGTGTATGACGCCGCTTCATACGTTTTAAAACCATATCATCCATAGCCTGGAGACTAAGGTGGAAATGGGGCATCAATCTTGGCTCTTCCGCGATCAATTTAAATAAGGTATCATCCATTGCAGCAGGGTCTAGGGAACTTAACCGAAGACGACCCAAGTCCGGTACCGCGTCAAGAAGCTCAGTGATCATATCTCCGAGGCCATAGCGCGATTTCGAATCCTGACCATAGGAGCAAATATCAACCCCGGTAAGGACAACTTCCTTAAATCCTTTCGCAACTAATTTAGTGACCTGTAGCACAAGATGCCCAACACTAACACTCCGGTTAGGGCCGCGCGCAAATGGAATTATGCAAAAGGTGCAACGATGATCACACCCTTGCTGTATTTGAACAAAAGCTCGCACACGCCCATCAAACCCGGTGATCAGATGTGGCTTAACATTACCCGCACGCATTATATCACTCACCGACTTGGACGGATTATTCGGTTTCCTTAGTTTAAACGCGGAAAGATCAAGTTTTTCCTTATTGCCAAGTATATAGTCTACTTCGGGCATGTCTCCATAACGCTCCGGTGCTAATTGGGCTGCACATCCCGTGACAATTAATGTTGCTTCTGGATTTTTTCGCCGCGCACGCCGGATTGCTTGGCGGGCTTGTCGTTCAGCTTCTCCCGTAACAGCACATGTATTAATTATAACGGCATCGTCTAAGCCTGCCCGATCACCCAATTGACGCATGACTTCACTTTCAAATGCGTTAAGCCGACACCCTAACGTAATAATCTCAAGGTCTGCCATTACTGATACTCATATTGGTATTGCGCTAAGATCAAGTTCACCGCGAAAAACCATCGCCGTCGCACCCGCCAAAAGAGCGTGACCATCGCTCTCACGCCATTCTACAAATAAAGAACCTCCGTCCGAAACCACTTCAACAAAATGCCCAGTAATTCCGCGACGGCAAGCGGCAACCGCAGATGCACACGCTCCAGAGCCACATGCGCGTGTAATACCACAAGAGCGTTCCCATACCCGCATTCTTATCCTATTGGTATCCAATAAAGACACCACTTCAACGTTTGCTCGTTTCGGAAGTAAAGGGTGATACTCAATATACGGACCTATCGATTCTAAAGCCGCCTTATCAGCATCCTGTAAAAAAAACACAACATGCGGGTTTCCTATATTAACTCCAACACCATCATTGACGGGCGCCCCTTCAAAATCAATATGAAGGGTATCGACCTCTTTAGCCAAGGGAATATCAGACCAATCGTAAAGGGCCACCCCCATATCAACCCTCACTCGCCCATTATCATCACGGTCCGCCAGCAGCTCTCCAGCCAGCGTCTCGATAACCACCTCATCTTGTCCTGTTTCCTCCATCATTAAGGCTGCCACACACCGAGTGCCATTGCCGCAGGCCTCAGCTTCCGTACCATCAACGTTCCGAATTTCCATGTATACATCAGAGCCCGGGGTCTTGGTCGGCTTAAGTAATAAGACTTGATCACAGCCTACACCGTATTGCCGGTCAGCAATAGCAGCGGTAAAAGCCTTGTCGAAAATTACCGAATTTTCACGATTGTCTATAACCACAAAATCGTTGCCTAAACCGTGCATCTTAATAAATCGTATTACACTCATGGCTCGCTTAATATGATGCTACACTCGATAAGTCCACTTTATTCGGCTCACGATCGCTCGGTTAACCTTGACAGATACTCGCTACGTACCTAGGTTGCTGGCGGATTCAAGGGAAATGTTAATCCTCCGTCCTCTGGGACACCGCCAGTCCGCGAGTTTCGCTCACTGGCGCATTACGGTTTGAACTCTAATTAAGGCTAAGAAAGCACCTACATCAACTTATGTTTGATAGTTTATCAGATAAACTTAGCGTAATTCTTGAAGCGCTAACTAAACGTGGGGCACTAAAGGAAGCGGATGTCGAGGATGCGCTTGAGAAGGTCCGCGTAGCTCTATTAGATGCTGACGTCGCTATTAAAGTCGTTAAAGATTTTATCAGCAGCGTACGCGAAAAAGCTATCGGTCAGAACATCCTTAAAAGCGTTACCCCAGGCCAAATGGTCGTAAAAATTGTTCATGATGAACTCACCACAATACTTAGCGGCGGCGATGAACTCGATACAAGTATAAACCTTTCTAGTACTCCACCTGTCACGATGCTCATGATTGGCTTGCAAGGGTCAGGCAAGACAACAACTACAGCTAAACTTGCGAGTCTTCTTACAAGGCGGGAAAACAAAAAGGTCTTACTATCTTCGCTCGATATATATAGACCTGCCGCTCAGCAACAGTTAGCGGTTCTTGCGGAGCAAATCAACGTACGTTGTCTTGACCTCATTTTGGGCGAACAGCCAATCGCGATTACAAAGCGAGCTCTCCAAACTGCGCAGCTCGAAGGGTTTGATGTTCTCATACTCGATACCGCTGGTCGGCTGCATATAGACGACACCCTCATGCAGGAAGTTGCTAGTATACGTGACGTCGCAAAACCAACGGAAACACTTTTAGTCGCTGATGCCATGACAGGCCAAGACGCCGTTAATAGTGCGCGTGAATTTAATGAAAAGATCGGTATTACGGGTATTGCACTTACGCGCGTCGATGGAGATGCTAGAGGCGGTGCAGCCCTCTCCATGCGTGCCGTCACTGGCCAGCCGATCAAATTTATCGGTACCGGAGAGAAAACAGATGCAATTGAAGAATTTAATGCTGAGCGTATTGCTGGGTCTATCCTCGGTATGGGAGATATCATCGGTTTGGTGGAAAAAGCTCAGCAAGTGGTCGATGAAGAAGATGCTGAGCGAATTACGAAAAAGATGCTCAGAGGACAATTTACACTGGAGGATATGGCTGAACAGCTCCGCCAAGTAAAGAAAATGGGAAGTTTGGAGGGGCTTCTTAGCATGCTGCCCGGAGCCCAAAAGGTAAAAAAACAAATATCTGATCATAATTTAAACGACGGAATGATTAGCCGGCAAGAAGCAATTATTCTCTCCATGACCTTGGCTGAAAGACGTAATCCAAAAATACTTAACGGCTCAAGACGACGACGCATTGCGTCTGGTTCTGGTACCTCTGTACAAGACGTAAATCGACTTTTGAAACAGTTTAAACAAGTCAGCTCGATGATGAAAAAAGCAGGAAAGAAAGGCAAACGGGGTATGGGGCTTGGCCTAGGAAATGCGATGATACCGGGGATGACGCCTCCTGGAATACGCTGATAATAATGCTTCAAGTAAGAAAAATGAAAGGATAATAGCTAGATATGTCTTTAAAGATCAGACTTTCAAGAGGTGGCACTAAAAAGCGCCCATTTTACCGCGTTGTAGTTGCGGATTCCCGGAGTCCTCGCGATGGCCGGTTTATCGAACGGATTGGATCGTATAATCCTATGCTCAAAAAAGACAATCCTGATCGCTTTATTATAAACGAAGAAAGAGCTAAGCATTGGCTTAGTGTCGGTGCCCAGCCTTCTGATAGAGTAGCACGGCAACTAAGCACATCCGGTATTGTCGAAAAGCCTGCTATTCCTGAGCAGACTAAGAAAGATAAGCCCCGTGCAAAAACATTAGAGCGTATTAAAGAGCGTGAAGAAAAAGTAGCTATAGCGAAAGAACAAAGTTCAGTAGAAGAAGCCCCCGCTGAGGAGCCTGCTGCTGATGAGGTTCCATCCGAGAAAGGTGCCGCTAAAGACACATCTACTGAAGAAGCTGCTGCTGATGAGGCTCCATCCGAAGAGGGTGCCGCTAAAGACACATCCACTGAAGAAGCTGCTTCTGATGAGGTTCCATCCGAGAAAGGTGCCGCTAAAGACACATCCACTGAAGAAGCTATTGTTGAACAAACCGTAGAAAAAGAGGACGGTTAAGCCGGAAAAGACCATGATAACGCCCCCCGATCCACTTAACTTAGTTTTGTTGGGAAAAGTTGGTTCCCCGCGTGGCATAAAAGGAGATATTTGGGTTAAAAGTTATACAGTCGTGCCCGAACATATTGCTTCTTACGGGACCCTCTGGAATGAAGATGCTAGTAAGTCTTTTTCGCTAACCGTCACCGGAACTCCAAAAGGGCTTTTAATCGCTCGAATAAAAGGGGTTAACGACAGAAATACTGCCGAAGCGCTTAAAGGGACGGAGTTATACCTCAAACGGGAAGCCCTACCCTTAACCGAAAAAGATGTATTCTATCATTTAGATCTTATAGGTCTAAAAGTCCAAACTACAGATGGCGAATTTCTCGGTCTAGTAGATGCCGTTTTTGACTTTGGGGCCGGCGACGTACTCGAACTTATTGATGGCCCGTTTAATGATGTTTTTATACCATTTACAAAAGATATCGTCCCAATAGTCGACATTGAAAATGGTCAATTGATTGTTGATCCACCAGAAGGACTTCTAGAACCCCTCGAATACCCCGCAAGAGCATAAAAGGATGCAATAGACTAAACATGTGGCGCAGTATCGTAATTACCCTTTTTCCAGAGATGTTTCCAGGTTTACTTGGATTCGGTCTTAATGGACAAGCATTGAAAAATAAGCTTTGGTCATTGCGAACAGTTAATATCCGTGACCACGGTATAAATGCTCATAACAGCGTAGATGATACTCCTTTCGGTGGGGGGCCCGGAATGGTTTTGCGGCCAGATGTGATCGATGCTGCTGTTCGTACGGCTAAAATGAGTTACGAGAGTTTACCAGTATTGGTTATGTCACCAAAAGGCAGGCCTCTGGCACAGGATAGAATTAAGGAACTTGCATTCGGCGAAGGTGTAATTCTGTTATGCGGCCGCTATGAAGGAATTGACCAGCGCGCGATTGAAGAACATGCAATGGAAGAAGTTAGCATCGGTGATTTTATCCTCTCAGGTGGTGAACCGGCAGCTCTTGCAATTCTTGACGCCTGTGTGCGTACGCTTCCAGGCGTTATTGGAAAAAATGAAAGCCTAGAAGACGAGAGCTTTGAAAACGGTCTACTGGAGTATCCACAATATACGCGCCCACAAGTCTGGATGGACCGAAGCGTTCCGGAAGTGCTGATTTCAGGTCACCACAAAAAAATCAAGTCCTGGCGATTGGCTCAAGCTGAAGCCTTGACCCAACGACGGCGGCCAGACCTTTGGGAAATGTACCTACGTGAAAACTGTTGAAGAAATGGAAAATTTTTGAGAATTTGCGGCCCGTCCTTATAAATGAGCGTACTGACTAGCTGCACTAAGTCAAAGGAAAAAACAATGAATGTTATTGAAGAGTTAGAAAAACAGGAAATCGGCAAGCTATCGGCGACCCGTAATATTCCAATTTTTGCCCCAGGCGATACAGTCCGCGTGAATGTCAAAGTGGTTGAGGGTTCACGCGAACGGGTCCAAGCCTTCGAAGGTGTATGTATAGGCCGCAAGAATGCTGGAATAAATTCGGCCTTCACTGTTCGCAAACTAAGCTATGGGGAAGGTGTAGAACGCGTGTTTCCCCTATATTCACCAACTATTGATTCAATCCAAGTCATTCGCCGTGGTGACGTTAGACGCGCTAAACTCTACTACCTTCGCGGCCGAACCGGAAAATCTGCTCGTATCGCAGAACAAACGGACGGCTACAAAGCAAAATTATCTGCAAAAGACCGGCGCGCTTCAGAAGAACAAAAAAAAGAAGGAAAGAAAGCGACCAAAACAAAGACCAAAGAAATAGTGGATGATCTAAATGAGGGGACAGAACCTTCCGCCTCCGGTGCAACATAAATTTTAACTTGTTGCTCTGACTTTACTTAAAGTAGATGATTCTAATGGCAGGAGAGAAAGCATGAGTAAACCACGCACTTTATTCGATAAAATTTGGGAGACCCATTTGGTCGACGTTCAAGAAGACGGCACCTGTCTATTATATATTGACCGACATTTAGTTCACGAGGTCACAAGCCCTCAAGCATTTGAAGGATTAAAAAACGCGGGGCGCACTGTTTACCGGCCCGAAGCCACTCTTGCCGTACCGGACCATAATGTCCCAACGACGGAGCGTGGTGGCTATATCGAAAATGAAGAAAGCCGCATTCAGGTTGAAACACTCCAAAAAAATTGCAAAGATTTCGGCGTTCCCCTTTATGACGTGAATGATATCCGTCAAGGTATAGTGCACATTATTGGCCCCGAACAAGGTTTTACACTGCCGGGAACAACCATCGTTTGTGGAGATAGCCATACAGCAACGCATGGGGCCTTTGGTGCAATTGCATTTGGCATAGGCACCTCTGAGGTGGAGCATGTATTAGCTACCCAGACCCTTTTACAAGCACCCTTAAAAAATATGCGAATTACGGTGGATGGAGGCCTACCCAAAGGCTGCACTGCAAAAGATCTAATTCTCGCTCTTATTAAAATTATTGGGACTGCAGGAGGCACCGGGTGTGCCATCGAATACGCTGGCAAAGCCATAAGAGATCTCTCGATGGAAGGGCGTATGACAGTATGCAACATGACTATTGAGGGTGGTGCACGCTGCGGGATTATCGCCCCAGATGAGACCACATTCGAGTATGTTAGAGGACGTCCAATGTCACCTAAGGGTGCACAGTGGGAATCTGCTATACGTTATTGGCGTACTCTACCATCAGATGCGGATGCGATATATCACAAAGAAGTGACGCTTGACATTAAGGATATCGTTCCTCAAGTCACTTGGGGTACTAGCCCAGAAGACGTTGCTCCAATCACAGGGACCGTCCCCAACCCATCTGATTTCGAGGACAAACTAAAGCAAGAATCGGTTAAAGAGTCCCTCCATTATATGGGGCTAGCCGCTGGTATGCAGATTTCTGATATAAAGATAGATAAGGCCTTCATCGGCTCCTGCACCAACGGTCGAATAGAGGACATCCGTGCCGCAGCCGATATAGCTAAGGGCCGAACAGTCGTTGATAGCGTAACGGCACTTGTGGTGCCAGGTTCTGGACTAGTTAAGGAACAAGCCGAAGAAGAGGGGCTAGACAAGATACTGCTTGAAGCGGGCTTCGAATGGCGAGAACCGGGGTGCTCCATGTGCCTGGCGATGAATGATGATAAATTGCAACCGGGCGAACGCTGCGCATCTACCTCTAACCGGAATTTTAAAGGGCGGCAAGGTTTCAATGGCCGTACGCACTGGGTTAGTCCTGCCATGGCAGCAGCGGCTGCCGTTACTGGACATTTAATCGACGTTCGAGATTTATAGGAGTGGAAAATGGAGAGTTTTACTACATTAACCGGCGTAGCAGCACCTATGAATAAGATCAATGTCGATACCGATATGATTATTCCTAAACAATTCCTTAAGACCATAAAACGTGCTGGTCTTGGTAAACACCTTTTCGACGAAATGCGCTATGATCGCGCAGGTAATGAAATCGTCGATTTTGTGCTTAATAAGCCCGCTTATAGGACCGCGCAGATACTCGTAGCTGGAGATAATTTTGGTTGTGGCTCTTCGCGAGAGCACGCACCATGGGCTTTACTCGACTTTGGCATTCGCTGCGTAATTTCAACTAGTTTCGCCGACATATTCTATAATAATTGCTTCAAAAATGGAATTCTTCCAATTGCGGTTTCTAAGTTAGAGTTAGATAAGTTGATGGAGTACGCGGAGCGGGGTTCTAATGCAACATTGACTATCGATTTGGAGAATCAAACTATTTCAGGTCCTGACGGCAGTGAAGCTATCTTTGAAATTGATGCTTTCAAGAAGCATTGCTTACTAAACGGGCTCGATGATATCGGCCTCACTATGGAAAAGCAGAACAAAATTGAAAGCTATGAAAAGAACATGAAACATTCTCAACCTTGGTTAAATACCGCAGAATAAATAGTGAGAGGAACGAAGAGAATGCTCTCTAATAAAAGATTATTGTTGCTACCAGGTGACGGGATTGGACCTGAAGTAATGAATGAGGTGCGACGCGTAATTGATTGGATGGACCAACGGCGTCATGTAACCTTTGACTTAGATGAAGATCTAGTTGGCGGGATCGCAATAGATAACAAAGGGACTTCGCTTACTGACGAAACGCTTGCTAAAGCTATGAATGCGGACGCTGTGCTGTTAGGGGCGGTTGGAGGTCCAAAATGGGATGGTGTAGCTAGAGATATAAGACCGGAAGCCGGCCTCTTGAAGCTCCGTAAAGAAATGGATCTTTTCGCGAATCTTCGTCCGGCAACTGTTTTACCCGCTTTAGCAGAAGCCTCTAGTCTAAAAGAACATCTGGTTTCCGGTCTTGATATTCTTATTTTACGTGAGCTAACTTCTGGCGTTTATTTTGGCACGCCGCGCGGTTTGACCGAAAATGCAGACGGGACAATTGAAGCCTTAGACAGTCAACGTTACACGTCAGAAGAGATTGAGAGAATCATGCGTGTGGGGTTTGAATTAGCAGGCAAGCGGAACAAAAAAATTCACTCAGTAGAAAAAGCTAATGTGATGGAAACCGGTGTATTGTGGCGTCGCGTAGCCACCGAAGTCGGGAAAGATTTCCCAGATATAGATTTAGAACATATGTATGCCGATAATTGTGCAATGCAGTTGGTTCGAGAACCAAAGCAATTCGATGTTATCGTTACCGATAACCTGTTTGGAGATATTCTTTCAGATTGTGCGGCGATGCTCACCGGATCTCTGGGTATGCTTCCATCTGCCAGCTTAGGGGCCGCAGATGAAAGCGGTCGGCGCATGGCCCTTTATGAACCAGTGCACGGGTCAGCTCCTGATATAGCTGGAGAAAATAAGGCCAATCCACTTGCCACTCTCCAATCCTTTGCAATGATGCTACGCTACAGCTTTGATGATGTAGAAAATGCCGACCTTATCCACCAGGCAACTATAAATTTACTAAACCGTGGTTTACGTACGCCAGATATCATGCAGAATGGGAAAGAACTTGTATCTTGCTCCCATATAGGCAAAGCACTATGTGAAGAGCTGGATAAATTAGCGGCCTAAACCGTAATATAGACCCGTCTTGCTTTTAACCTTTCACAGGCTTAAAAATCCGTGCGCTAACTTTTGTGGACAAGCGAGATGATCTACGTAATTAAAGAAAATAAAAAAACACATACTTTCTTATAGAGTTGGGTTGTTGGTGTTCTTTTAAAACAAAGCGGCCCGATTTCGTCGGACCGTTGTCACAAATATCAACTACTGTTTTAACTTTAGGTAAGCTAGAAGCTAAGGAGAAGATATGGGTTACAAATTAGCAATAGTCGGTGCGACTGGTAACGTGGGGCGTGAGCTACTATCCATATTAGCAGAACGGCAATTTCCGGCCGATGTGGTAGTCGCCTTAGCTTCGTCGAAATCTATCGGAACTGAGGTTTCCTATGGTGAAGACGATACCCTAAGCGTTCAAAATCTTGAGGGTTATGACTTCACAAATACTGATATTGTTTTATCTTCACCAGGAGCCAAAGTTAGTGCTCAATTTGCTCCAAAAGCGGCTGAAGCTGGTGCGGTAGTTATTGATAATTCCTCTTACTTCCGTATGGAACCGGATGTGCCACTGGTAGTACCCGAGGTCAACTCGAAAGATATTGCTGGCTACACGAAACGCGGTATTATTGCTAATCCAAATTGCTCGACTATCCAAATGGTCCTAGCCCTTAAGCCGCTGCACGACCACGCTAATATAAAGCGTGTCGTGGCTGCCACCTATCAATCTGTTTCTGGCGCGGGGAAAGATGCAATGGATGAATTATTCAACCAGACTCGTGGCATCTTTGTAAATGAACCATCAGAGACATATCGTCAAAATTTTACTAAGCAAATTGCTTTCAACGTTATACCGCATATAGATATGTTCATGGATGACGGTTCAACCAAAGAAGAATGGAAAATGGTCGCTGAAACAAAAAAAATTCTTTCTCCGGATATAGCAGTCACTGTAACTTGCGCGCGCTGCCCTGTCTTCATTGGCCATGCCGAAGCTATCAACGTTGAGTTTGAAAGACCAATCTCTGAAAAAGACGCTCGAGCTGCTTTGAGCGCAACCCCCGGTATTACAGTCGTAGATCACAGGGTTGACGAAGGGTATGTTACACCTCAGGAATGCGCAGGTGAAGATCAAGTTTATGTTAGTCGCATTCGTAAGGATCCGACGGTAGAGAACGGATTAAGTATTTGGGTTGTCGCTGATAACCTGAGAAAAGGGGCTGCCTTAAATACTGTTCAGATTGCAGAAGAGCTAGTTCGTTCGCATTTTTAAAACACCGTATAAAGATTCGTTTGATCTTGCCAGTAGTTTATCGGATTCGGTCCGCAGACATGTTAGTAAGCCTATAAAAATAGACCGTATTGTTTTTTCTGGGAATATCGTGCAGTTAAACGCCCCGTATCTAGGGTTTTGAGCCATAAGCTTTGTATCTAGAGAGCTAATGGTATGATCCAAAGACTGGAGTACAAGCACCGTTTTACTATTTCTGGCGTATCCATGTAAAACAGAGGACTAAAATTTCGCACTTGTGTGTTGATTTTGCGCATTCAGATTTACCAGTAATATTACTCTTTAAGCACACCGCCTAGACGAATTGGTTTTAAAACAATTTTTTGAAGTTCAACAACAGCTTTTAATTACTGAATGTTTGAAGCGAAATTATATTCGCACCGAAGTCCTTAATTATGTGGACAATTGGAACCAATTGAAAAAAATAATATAAATTGTAATTCAACCACTAGAGCATACCACGTTATTGTCGAGAACCAATTGTATACAAAATACTATTGCCTGAAATTCGGGGCTTTAATAACAAAAGAGGCGTCAGGGACGCAGGTCCTGGGAATCCTGCGAAAAGCGCCGCCGAGACAACGCACCCTGACGCATCTTGGAGCCGGCCAGGCTCCGGACATATTGAAACCGCGCAACCTTTCTACAACCCACCCCTTGAGTGCACCCTGGGCAGAGATCACTCAAGCAGCAAAAGTCAAATTGGCCCACCTCTCAGCGTTTGCCGGTGCCGGCAACTCCAAAAGATGTCCCTAGCGAAAGGTTCCTTTCGTCGCTACACCCCTCCCCACGCGGCACTCTTAAACAGAGTAGACCGAGCCGGTGCTGGCCGGCCCGTACCAACATGGAATACAGCGAAACTAAGTCCCAAAAGGAACAGCATTTCGCCCAGATGCGCACGCCAAATAAACCCGCCCGCTACCATCCCCGATTAAACACCGTGGCAAAGCCAGGAACTCAACCGGAAGACCGAATAACCCTGCTTAACAATCAAGCCGAAGCCCGTTGTTAGACAAAGCGGTTCAACGCAAAAGCAAGCTAACTTGCTTATTAACTACCACGTCATATCACCAGTCACACGTCTTCGCATGCAATTCTAATCTGTGCCATATTAACTAGATGAGCAACGGTGAAATATGGGGGTAACGTGTCTTTTCTGTGAATAATAATTAGCGATTTCCACAAACCACCCACAACTTCCCCACAAGACGTTTCTATACCCATTTCAGTTTATAAATATCTATTGGCTTTAATTAAGCTAACTTTAAATTAATCACATGTTTTCTCAATCCTATAAAATGGCTTGAAAATATATGCTAAATGCCGCTACTCAGCTTCAACAGAATAACATTTTCTAGCCTTTAGTACCTTTTTCATGCTCCACAAGATTGACTTGATCGCAGCCGACGATTACCTATGGGGTATGTCCATCCCATATATGGGTATAATTATTGTGGAGCAACCAATGGCGAGCAATAGCCGGCCTCTTTCACCGCATCTCCAAATTTACCAGCCGCAAATCACTTCTGTACTTTCAATTATGCATCGATTAACT
>PBLS01000069.1 GCA_002721825.1 Magnetovibrio sp. | reverse complement strand
TTTGGCTCATTGTCTGATCTCCGAACATCTTAAAATTCTTGGTGCGTTGTAGCTAACCATATTTCAAATACGTATTTCAACCTTGGGAGCTTGAATACTTCTAATCCAAGAGGTGTACCTATAAGAATATCAACGTTATTCTTTCTTTTTGTTGATACACAAGCGAGTGGGCGCACTAGCATTTTGCACCATTGAACGTCGCGGTGAGGCTTTGCATCGCAAGAGTAAGGAAGGTTGCAGGCGGTAGGCCGTGACCACAGTCTATTGGGCCAACATAGAGGCTGTAGAGTAGGGTACTGCAAATCCTGAACCGTAGATCATAACTCAATTCCCCGCCATAGCTCAATTTTAAGATATCGCAACACCTCCCAAATATAATCTTTCATCGCTCCCTAGTTACAGAGCAGTTGCGCGTTTATGTTAGTTAAGATGTGCTTAAATACCAATGATCTAGTACTGCCTATTTAGATGTTCGAGCCTGTGTTGTAACTTCAAACAAAGGGGAACCGTTAATAGGATAGTTAGAGCTGCTACTACCATTACTGTTTCGATATCAAAACGATCGGCCAGAATGCCGTATAAAAACGGTGCAATTATGCCACAAATCGAACCTAACGTGTAAATAATACCAAAAATACGTGAATGTTTATTGCCAACTGCGAGATCCGAAACCGTACCATAGATTGCCGATGAAGTTCCGTTCAGGAATACTCCTAGTAACGGTAGAAGAAGAAATGCTAGTAGGCTCGGAACAACTAAAGTAATAAATATTAAAATAGAAGTGGCAATTTCGGTAAGCATTATAGTCTTTGCAACACCTAATCTTTCAGCAATTAGTCCTACGGCATATCTACCGCACATACCGCCAAACGTTGTGACAAATACCGCCGACGCAGCCCACTCAATTGTAAACCCTTTCTCGATCATCAAAAATGCAACAAATGTTAGAAACCCTGTTCGGGTCATCGAATCGATGGCCGCTATTGCGCTTAACACATAGAAACCGTTGTAATCTTTTATTCCCCATCCTTTCGTTACGCTGGCGTCTTGTAAACTTACGTTCTCTAATGGACCAACAATTGTTTGTGTTTGTTTTAAGAAAATTAATATCCCGAACGCTAATATAATAGCGACTAGACCCGCTCCATTTGCAGGCAGGGTCCAGCTTAATCCAAGGTGCGCAGTGGCAAAAACGGTTAATCCAAGAAACGACATCTTACCTATATCGCCGAACGCGTTGTATATACCCAAAGCGCTACGTTGCCCGGAGTTTGGGAAGGTGTTGCTTATGATCCCTGAAGACAATGGATGCTGAAACCCGGCACCACACCCAGATAAGAAAATAAATACTAGTATTGCCATGTAATTGGCAGCTGAACTTAATCCCAAATAACCAATTCCGGCAATTAATGTACCAAATGCTAGTAGGATACGGGGTTCGAATCGTTCAGATAGGATACTTACCGGAATTTGAAACACGGCTACCGCAAGCCTGTGAGAAGAGCGTACCAACGCAACTTCAGCGTAAGACAGGCCAAATGCTTCCCGTAATAAAGGAAGCAACGCATAAAGCATGTCAGTCAAACCATCGTGCACGAGATGAATACTGCAACAGGTTCGTAAAATTCGCTTTTTGTAGGCACTCATTTACAATTCAGTACATCAAGTTATTGCTAATTATGATGGCGCAACTAGCCTAGGTATTTATGCATCTAAACTATACGGAGAGCACGTCTCTCGTATAATTATCGTATATGCCATTTATGTTAAGTATATTCGATATTAGATGAGATGTGACGTCTAACACAACTTAACATTGGTTGCCGAGTTGGTATGAGGCCTAAAACACCTCCTTAATAAACGAGTAGAATCGTGTCTGAAAAAACCGAAAGCAGTCAATAAAACACGAGATTGCAAACGTTAAATTCCTAGTGCCTGCAGGCACTTGTGAGGGAGGTAGGCGCAAAATCGATACGATAAATATCTATAAGTAGGGCGCTATCGACGACGGTTTTTTGCGTCCCACGCACTGTGTTGCTAGAAAACCAGGCTGATTTCACGCGATTTCTTCTAAGGCATCGTCAAAACGATCGAGCATGCCGTCGCAAACAGCTTCGTCATGAGCGATCGAAATATACAACTTGGTACTCATGGGATTGAGGAAGATCCCACGATCGAATAAAGCTAGCATTAGGGCCCGGGCTTTAACACTATCCCCCTTTTTTGTTGAGCGATAATCGAACACTGGATCTGCCGAAAAGATGACCTGTGCTAAAGGCCCGTCACCAATAATTTGTCCATTAATTTGACGGAGAGCTAGAACTTTTGACATTCCATCACGCAGATAAGCGCCGAGCCTATGCAGATTTTCATAGGTACCGGGCTGGCGAAACACAGTCAGTGCGGCATTCGCCGCAGTCGTAGATATAGGATTTCCGCCAAGTGTTGACGCCATCCAGACATAGTCGTCCGTGCCTATTCTATGTTCATTGGTCCATTCCATGATATCTACCCGGCCCCCAAATGCACCAATCGGATAACCGCCGCCGAGCGCCTTACCGTATGCGATAAGGTCAGGTATAACACCATAGTACTCCTGTGCGCCACCGTAAGCCAGGCGAAATCCGGTAACAACTTCGTCGAAAATCAGCAAAACGCCGGCTTCTGTGCAGGTCTCTCTAATTCCTTCTAGAAACCCGGGTTTCGGTGGTGTACACCGCTGCAGCGGTTCAACAATGACGCCGGCCAATTCGGTTTTATTTTCGAAAATAATTCGTCGAGCTTCTGCAAGATTGTTGTATGGGGCAACTAAGAGGTAGTCGCTCACGGCCGGGGTCCCAGCACTGGTTAATTCCGGTCGTGGGTAATCGGGAGCTTGTTGCGGAAATAGACTGGTAACGCCAGTCTCGTTAGCCCCGTGATAAGCGCCTTCGAACTTTAGAATCTTTGGTCGATTAGTGAGTGCCCGCGCAAGGCGCAGGCAATACATGGTTGCCTCTGTTCCCGATGCACAGAATCGTATGCGTTCTGCTGCCGGACTGATACGCTGAATTTCTTCAGCGAGTGCTAGGACATGTGAATTTAAATAGGCAAAATTCGACCCATTGGGCGCCTGTGACGCTACAGCCTCAACAACCTCGGGCTGAGCATGGCCAACTAGACACGATCCCCAGGCCATAGAAAAATCCAAGAACTCCTTGCCTCTTGTATCCCAAAGATGACAGCCGACCCCTTTCTCTATTACAACAATGCGTTCTTCTGTTAAGCCGTATTCGCCGTTTGAGGTGCCAGCGGGAAAGACCTTGAGGGCTCGGTTTTGAATGTTTTCCATCTTTATGTTTTCATTTTGTATTAGCAACTTTTAGAGAAGCTTTGATTGAATTGCTAAAGTACGAGCATTTTAAAGAAATTCGATTAAAGCGACTAGCTTTTATTCATGAATTTTCTAGATTATGAAGCTATTGAACATTCATTTAACTCATCATCTTATTGGCAATCCAAGGTAATCCCATTATTTTGGTTAGAGGGCTCAGCAAACTCGACAAAAGTATCGGTTATCTCATCAGGCGATTTCAGGGAAAGCGGATCTTCGCCTGGCATAGCTTGTGCTCTCATACGCGTACGTGTACGACCAGGGTTGACAAGGTTAGCACAGACAGCAGTTTTTATATTTTCTTTGGCATAAATTTGAACCATCATCTCCAAAGCCGCTTTTGAAACAGCATATGCGGACCAAAAGGCTCGGGGTTGGGTGCCAACAGCGGAAGTGACAAAAATAGCTCGGCCAGCTTCCGAGTTTTGCAGCAAAGGATCCATTGATCGAATTAGGCGTAGGTTTGCTGTCAAATTCACCGCCATTACTTGATCCCATGTTTTGAGGTCAGTGTGGCCGATGGGACTTAGGGATCCGAGAATACCGGCATTGCCAACCAATATATCTAAATGTCCAAAGCGTTCGTGGAGAAGGGCACCTAATCTGTCTATTCCATCAAATTCTTGAAGATCCAATGGCACTAACGTTGCTGGAAAACCACTAATGGACTGTATTTCATCGTCAATTTGTTCTAGCGCTCCAGTGGTTCGTGCCAATAGGATAAGACGAGCCCCTTCTGCAGCAAAGCGTCTAGCTACAGCGGCGCCGATACCGCGTGATGCCCCAGTTATAAGTGCTATGCGGTCCTTTAGGCGTAGAGATTCCATACCTAAACTTGTTCGTCGAAAAGACTGAGGAGATTTGGCTGATTTGAGTCATTGCGATCTGCTAAGGCTATTGGATATTCGCCAGAGAAACAGGCGTCGCAAAATTGAGGAGAGTCAATGTCTCGATTATTGAATCCTACTGCGCGGTAAAGCCCATCAATAGAAATAAATGCTAATGTATCAACATTTATCTCCTTAGCCATCTCTTGTAGGTTGTAACGACCGGCTAATAATTCTTCTTTCGCTGGTGTATCAATCCCGTAGAAACATGAATGGGTGGTTGGCGGGGAAGCGATTCGCATGTGAACTTCTGTGGCGCCAGCATTGCGCACCATATCGACGATCTTCATTGATGTGGTGCCGCGTACTATCGAGTCATCAACCAATATTACCCGCTTTCCTTTTAGGTAATTTATATTGGCATTGTGTTTCAGCTTTACACCAAGGTGCCTAATGTGGTCAGTCGGTTCTATAAAAGTTCGACCAACGTAGTGATTGCGAATAATTCCAAGTTCAAATGGAACGCCTGTCTCTTGCGCATATCCTATCGCAGAGGGTACCCCTGAATCCGGAACTGGCACAACGAAATCGGCTTCGACGCAGCTCTCTCGACCGAGTTCCATTCCGATACTCTTTCTCACTTGGTAGACGTTTCGTCCTTCCAAATAACTATCTGGCCGGGCAAAATAAATATACTCAAATATACAAAAACGCTGTGATCGATTTGTGAAGGGTTTAATGCTACGTAAGCCGTTTTCGTCAATTATTACTATTTCACCACCTTCAATATCACGGACATAATCCGCACCTATTATGTCTAAGGCGCAAGTCTCAGATGAAAGTACGTAAGAATCTCCTAGTTTCCCCAAAATTAGCGGTCGTACACCCCAGGGATCGCGTGCACCGATGAGTTTTTTTTGGGTAATGGCAACTAAAGCATAAGCACCCTCAACTTGGGAAAGAGCATCTGTTAAACGGTCTACCACGCGACCATACTCACTAATTGCAATTAATTGAACAATCGTCTCCGTATCGCTGGTTGACTGGAATAGGCATCCTCGCTCAACAAGCGACCGCCGAAGATCGTAAGCGTTAGTTAAATTGCCATTATGTGCAACGGCAAGACCACCAAATTTAAATTCGGCAAAAAGAGGTTGCACGTTGCGTAATATCGTATCGCCGCTAGTTGAGTATCGAACGTGACCGATGGAAACAGAGCCTTTTAGATATTCCATTATCGCAGGTGTATTAAAGTTGTCACCGACGAGACCTAATGCCCGGTGACTATGAAATTGTTCTCCATCATAGGAGACAATCCCGGCAGATTCTTGTCCCCTATGTTGCAAGGCATGTAATCCTAAAGCGGTATGTGTTGCAGAATCAGGATGATCGTATATCCCAAAAACACCACATTCATCGTGGAAATGGTCATCATCATGTCTGGCAAAACGTTGATCTGATTTCATAGGATCTCGAATCATTAATTTTGGGTGCTTCTTATTAGTTTATCCATATCGTGACGCGGTCCCGAGCTATAACCTTCTGGTTTTTTTCCCATAGTCTGGCCTTCTACTGAAGGAGAAATAATATCTAACACTGATTTTGTTGATTTTCGTTTATCGCTTTTGGTGGGATTTGATGACCAACCTTCTTCATGAATGAGAGGTATTAGTTCGATTAGTTCTTTTGATGCTGGTTTGATTAATTTAAACGATTGGGACGAGCGTATGAGGGCTGGATGGGTTTCTCTAGGAATCAAAAGATCGAAACCAATGTAACTAATTATTATAATTAAACCCCCTCGCGCTAACCCGAATAGAAAGCCGAGTGAGCGGTCTAGAGCATTAAGGGCACTTTTTTGCACTTTTTTGGATAGTCCTTTGGTGATCAAGGAAAGAAATATAAGCGTAAAAACAAATAACAATACGCCGACGGCAATATCGGCAACAAGAGCTATTGATATTATTTCTCGTCCATAAGGTATTAGATAGGGAAACCCGTAGAATGTGGTAAAAATTGCGCCTATCCAGGCAACTATAGAAAGAATCTCTTGGACAAAGCCACGAGCGTACGCGAAGAGGGCTGACGTTAGTATTATTCCAATTACACCTAGATCAAATATATTCACCGGTAGATTGTTGATTATGTCCATTATACTTCTCGCCTGGGATTGGAATCTAGCGCAGTGAATTTTTTAATCATTAGTAACGCCACTGTTTAGAGGTTCAAATGTTGCTACTAAATCAGCTAGTTGACTAATACGTTTAAGTGTTAGCGAAGTATTTAATTGGTTTGCATGTTTCCCATCATTCTCATAACCAGCGATAGGTATAATTGCGCTGGTAAACCCTAATTTTTCAGCCTCTTTTAGGCGTGTTGCAATATGGGAAACTGCGCGTATTTCACCAGAAAGTCCGACTTCACCAAAAACAATAGTTTTTTTTGCAACGGGTTTCTCTAAAAAGGAGGAGATCAATGCAGCAGCGACGGCGAGATCCGCTGCTGGTTCGCGAATACGCAGTCCTCCAACTACATTTAGATATACTTCATTAGAGGATAGGGGTATCCCGCATCGCGATCCTAAGACAGCCATAATCATTGCGAGGCGATTTGTATCCCAACCAACAACGGCTCGTCTTGGAGCGGGTTGTTGTGACGGGGCAATCAAACTTTGAATTTCGATTAGCAGGGGACGAGAGCCTTCAATTCCTGCAAAAACAGAGATGCCGGCTACCTTATCGTGATAGCTAGCTAAGAATAACGCCGAAGGGTTAGAAACTTCATTTAAGCCAGTTTCTGTCATTTCAAATACGCCGATTTCATCAGTTGGGCCAAATCGGTTTTTCACGGAGCGAAGGACTCTGAATTGATGGCTCGGCTCTCCTTCAAAATATAGTACAGTGTCAACCATGTGTTCTAGAATTCTAGGACCTGCAATATTACCATCTTTCGTAACATGTCCAACTAGGATCAGTGCAAATTGCCGGCGTTTCGCAATACGTATTAATTCTTGTGCGGAAGTGCGTATCTGTGTGACTGTGCCGGGTGCAGAATCCAAGTTATCAACAAACATACATTGAATAGAATCAATAACCGCCACGTCTGGTAAATATTCTTTATCAAATGTAGTAATAATGTCCCGTACGGATGTTGTCGTAGCCAATCCTACTGGCGCATTATCTAAACCTAACCGGGCGGCCCGTAGACGCAATTGAGCAATTGCCTCTTCACCGGAAATATATACACATTTAAAATCCTTAGATAGAGCAGCAACTACTTGAATGAGTAGCGTAGATTTTCCTATACCTGGGTCACCGCCAACCAAAGTTGCAGAACCTGATACCAGACCCCCGCCACAAACCCTATCGAATTCAGAAATTTTAGTAACTCGGCGGTGGGCAGGTTCCTCTTTTCCTTTCAGACCGACGAAACTTATCCTGTCTCCCTTACCGTCACTAAGACCTTTTGGGGCACTCTCGAAACCTTCTTCTTTAGAGAGTGTATTCCATGCGCCGCAAGAGCACTGGCCGGCCCATTTTTTATGTCTAACGCCACATTCATCGCATATATAAATTATCGATTTGCGAGCCAAAGATGCCTCTTCAATTACAGGTTTTCCGGATACCTCTACGTATTAATGCCATAGAGGATTCAAGCCTTCGGTACAACCTGAAGATGGTTATCGGTGATAATTCTATTTGTTAATGATAGGTTTTTCCCTATTAGCGGTTAGCGTTTTAGTGTTTATATAAATAGTTTAGGGTGTTTCGACTAATTGCTAGTGATGTATTAATGGGGCGGCTAGAAATGATTGATGAAGCGATTATTGTCATTGATTGGGGTACAAGTAACCGCCGAGCTTATTTTATTACTAATAAGGGAGACGTTTTAGAGCAGCGCCGTGATAATATTGGGATTTTATATGTTGAGGATGGTTTGTTTGGAGAAGTTTTTACTAATTTAATTGGTGATTGGCTTGAGCGTTTTATTGGAATCCCAGTATTGATGGCTGGTATGATTGGCAGCCGACAGGGATGGGTTGAGGCTAATTATGTTTTGTGTCCGGCTTCGCTGATAGACCTAGCTTTTAACGTTATTTCTGTACCTGGGCAGAAAAATACATGGATTGTCCCTGGCATTTGTCTTGATCCAAATGGGGAACGCCGTGATGTGATGCGTGGTGAAGAAGTGCAGGTGTTTGGAAGTCTTTCTTTAGCTGGATTAAATACTTCCTTGCTCTGTTTACCTGGTACACATAGCAAGTGGGTTAAAGTGCGTAACGATCAGCTTTTAGATTTTACAACAGCAATGACTGGTGAAGTTTTTGATCTAATGCGTGACCGCTCCATACTCGGGTCTTTGATAACCAAAAATAGCTCTCACAGTACTTTGGCTTTTGAAAAGGGATTGAATCTGGCCCTACAGCCTGGTGGTCTTTTAAGCCATATGTTTTCGCTACGTGCCGACGGTCTATTTGGCCGCACTTTGGATAATGAACAGGAATCGTTTTTATCTGGTTTGTTAATTGGTCATGAAATTAACGCAATGATAGATAACGGATATAGCGATATAAATGATATTGTGCTCGTGGGTACAAAGTTATTAACCCAGGTTTATAGTGAGGCTTTTAGGCAGCGTGGAATTCCATTCCGTGTTGTCGACGGTGAGGAAGCGGCAATACGAGGCCTTAGTGCGATTTGGAATTTATTCCGTGAAGAGGTACACGGATAGCAAAAGGATTATGTTAATGCGGGAAGTCACATTGGACGAATGTCTGATTTCTATGCCGTTAATTGCGGTCTTGCGTGGTATTCGACCTAATGAAGCATTTAAAGTTGGCGAGGTACTTATTGAATCGGGAATTAGAATTATTGAAGTCACTACAAATTCACCGGAACCTCTTGAAAGCATTCGTATTCTGGCGGCAGCGTTCGGGGATTATTCTATTATTGGCGCAGGTACAGTGCTTACCCCTGACATGGTGCTAAGGGTCGCTGCGGTTGGCGGGCGGTTGATAGTAATGCCACATGCCGATTTAGCGGTAATTAAAGCGGGTAAATTAGAAGGTTGTTACGTTTTGCCGGGAATTGCTACGCCAACCGAGGCATTTGCAGCGCTTAACGTGGGTGCGGATGGTTTAAAGCTTTTTCCAGCCGAACTTGCATCTCCTAAGGTTTTGCATGCTTTTCGTGCGGTTTTGCCACCTGAAACGCTGGTGTTTCCGGTAGGGGGAATTACAACGGACGTGATGAGAAAATATTGGGATGCTGGGGCGAATGGCTTTGGATTAGGCTCAAACCTTTATAAAAGTGGGAAGAGTTTAACAAAGCTTAAAGCCGATGCTGATAGGTATGTGAGCACAATGAAGTTGCTCAATAAGAACTCAATCGAAAGGTTTCCAAATTAGTATCAATTTCGGTAAAAGTGTAAGTGCAGCTAAGAGGGCAATAAACATCGCAGTTCCCGTTAATAACCCGAAATAGATGGTAGGGATAAAATTCGATAGCATGAGAATCGAGAATCCAAAAATTATTGTCATCGTTGTATAGAAAACAGCCTTTCCAATATTGTTATGACAGACATATAGTGTGTCGCGGTAATTGCGTGTTGTGGCATACTCTTCCCTGAAGCGATAGATATAATGAATACCGTTGTCTACGGCGATGCCGACGGTGATTGCCGCAATGGTTATTGTCATCATGTCCATAGGTATTTTTGACCATCCCATGAATCCTAGAACAACAAATGCACCTAACGCATTTGGTAATATACCAATAATTGATAATTTTACCGACCGAAATAAAATTAAAAACATTATCGCAATACCTAGCATTACTACCCCTATGGTTTTTATTTGCGATGTAAATAGGCTTTGTAGCATATTATTATAGAGTACAAGTAATCCACTAATGGTTATATCGTCGATAAGCAATTTGTATTCTGAAAGAGCCTTGAATTCGTGCTTCTTACCTAAATCCTTGCGGACTTTTTTTAATAATTTTTTCCGTGAGAGGTTAGGCTTAGAATCCAATACGCGTGCTAACAATCGCACTTCATTGTTTTTAATTGAAACATAAGGATCAATTAGGTTCTTTTTTACCAAACTCGGAACCTTCGTATAGAGAATTCCAAGCTCCATACCATCTAATTTTTTGTCAGCATATTGTTCAGCTACTCGTACTGAGGAAGCCAGGGAGAGTACTTTGCCAATTTGAGGCAATTCATCCAAGTAATCATGGGCTTTTTTAACAATATCTATATTGGTAGGCGTAAACCATAGTTCTGGGCTATCTCTAAGGGCTGCTAGATATTCCCGTTCCATGCGAATTTCTTCAGGGGTCATTTCTTTGAGTTCTTCAGGAGTTAGTTCCTCAATATTCTCATCTTTAAATTTTATAACTACTTCTAGTGGCGTAGTACCACCTAGTTCTTCGTCAATGAGTTTTAATCCTTTATAAATTTCTGTACTTTCGCTGAAATAGTTTACGAAACTATTTTCGACGCGCAATTTGGTAATTCCTGTTACGCCTATTACGGTTAAAATTAGAGCTACGCCTACTATTTTATTACCATGAAATTCGGTTAGTCGGGCTAAATATGCGGGCAAAAGAAATCGTTTTATATCAATCGCTGTTTTAGTCTTTGTTTTTCCTAATACTAAAAGCAGGGTTGGAAATAGCAGAAATGAAGTTGCAAAGGTTACCGCGAGGCCCGCGCTCATCATCCAACCAAAGTCGATCACGGGCTTAATATCGCTCACCACTAGAGAGCTAAATCCCATTATAGTTGTTAGCGCTGTATAAAGGCACGGTCGCACCATTTTGTGAATTGTATTTCGGACTAAAATTAATTGGCTATCCTGCGGGTAGTCGCGGTGCAACTGTAGATAGCGTACGATCAAATGAATGTTCATTGATATGGTTATTATAAGCATAAGAGCAAGAAAGTTGGATGAAATGACAGTAACTTTCCAACCGATTAAGCCTAGAGTTCCGATCATTATTAGTCCGGAGTAAAAACAACTTAGAAGGGGAATTATAATCCAGCGCAATTCCCGAAATATTGCAGTTAAAATAATGATTAAAAAAGCTAATACACCGGATCCGAAAACGATTAGGTCATTTCGGACGAAAGTCACCATATCGTCAGTGATCATCGGCAGTCCACCGAGATGCAAAACGCCATATTTCCGATAGGGTTCGATGATCTCTCTGATCTTGATGATATCTAGATGCCTTTGTTTGTTTAATCCCTCGCTAGTCTGATTGAATTCCGTTGTGATATGCGTCAAGGTATCTGTCTCTTTAACGGAGAGACCGTCCGTCTTTTTTTTATCACGCAAATTATTTCGAACCTTCAATAATTGATTATATCTCTTATCCTCGACCAAACTCAGAAGTAGAGCACTCGTCTTTCCGTCCGCACTAATAATTAGATTACTATATATTGGGCTATTAACTAATTCGGTTTTGGCTTTGTTTCTATCTACCTCCGGCTTATTAAGGCTCGGCATATCGTCGATCATTTCGTGAATATCTACGTCCGAGCTAGTAAAAAGTGGGGCATCAAGTATAGTGAATACCGCTTCTACACTTTTTACTTTAGAGAGCTCATCCCTCAGGCTCTTCAAGGTATCTAACACTGAATTTGAAAACAGATCCGTATCCGGAGTAAATGTTACAATTAGCAGATCTTTACTGGGATATTTTTCGTGGATTTCTCGGAATATCTTTAGGTCAGCATCATCCTCAAGCAATAATGAGTCCGCTGACGCATCTAATTTGAAATGCTTGGCATGATAGCCAAAGAAAACGAGAATAGAGAGTAGCACAACCAAAACATACTTTGGGTTTTTCAGAATTAGTATGTCGTAGGCTTGCGCAAAACGAGATATCATTTATTTCCCTTTTCTAGTGCGAGCGCCATACTCATGTGTGTTAGTGTGAAATAACAACTAATTTTACCTATTTGCTGACATATGAATGATAAAAAGCAAGCTGAATTAAAATAAACTAGGTTGTTTCAAAATTTAAATTTAATGAAATAAGACATCTATTCTTTGATAATTTAGTCTGCATCGCCAAGGTTCGCTAAACTTAGCTGTGAATTGGGAGTGATAATCTTCACATATAAGCTACCTTCAGTCATTTAAATATTCTCGGTGGTAACGGTTACCCAAATTTGTAAGAATTTCGTGCGGAATTGTGCCGGCGGCATCTGCTAAGGCATCAACGCTGATCGTGTCTCCTATTAATTCAACCCAATCACCTGGTTTCCTTCGCGATTCTGGTAGGTCTGATACGTCGACCATAATTGTATCCATCGTTACCCGCCCAATTATAGGAATTTGAATGCCATTGATATTCGTGAGGCCCTTATTAGATAACGAACGTAAATATCCATCAGCATACCCGACCGAAACAGTGGCTACTGTGGTAGGTTTTGTTATAGGATAAGTGGCGCCATAGCTGACGGTTTCGCCGGGGGAGGCATTGCGACACTGTATGATTTTTGCCTTTAAATTAATTACTGAATGCATTGGGTTCGATAACCAAGGAGTAGGGTTGCACCCGTAGAGTGCTATGCCGGGACGCACAACATCCCCAAAAAATTCAGGGCCTAAAAATATGCCAGCTGAATTAGCAAGGCTTGATGAGCCCTCTGGAAATAATTGTCGCACAGTCCTAAACGCCTCCAGTTGCTTAATATTTTGCGGACTATTCTGGATGTCAGCAGAAGCTAAATGTGATATTACCAAATTTAATTTGAGACGTGATAGACGAGCTGAATCTCTTAATAAAATTTTAAACTCATATGGTGGAAGGCCGAGACGTAACATACCAGTATCAATATGAAGATCACATAAATGGGTGGCTTTGTTAGAAAAAGTAATCCACCTATCTATTTCATCGATACTTCCAAGCACGGGAATAAGATTGTTTACGGTATATGCTTCTTCTGTACCGATTAAAAGGCCATTCAGTATATGAATTTCAGCGTCAGGTAGGAGATTGCGGAGTTTTACTCCTTCGGATATATGGGCCACAAAAAAAGTTTTACAGCCGGCTAGCGATAGTACTCGCGCAACTTGCGACATACCGGTTCCATACGCATCTGCCTTGACTACCGCAGCTACTCGGGCTTTTTGGGCTTTGCTACAGAGAATGGAGTAATTGGCTTCGACTGCATTAAGGTCGATGGTTAATTCTGCGCCAGAAAGGTTTTTATGGATAGAGTAGTTTGACATTGGTATTTGGCTTAATTCTGAATTATATGCAGGCATTAGTGCATGCCAGTGGAAATATTGAACAGGATTTAATCAGTGTGTAATTGTAATCATTAATATTAATATTATTTTTAGTATAGAATTATTTTTGATTAATTATTGCTCTCAGATTCCTCATACTGGAAATCCAGATCACCGAATCGGGTAAATTGTCCGTCAAACATGAGTTTGACATTACCAACTGGGCCATGTCGTTGCTTTGCAATTATTATCTCAGCGGTATTATGTACCCGCGATATCCGTTCTTCCCAATTGGCAACTCTATGAGCAAATTTTTCTAAAGTTTCTTCTGTCCGTTGTTTTGGTTCAGCTTTTTCTAGATAATATTCATCACGGTAAATGAATGCTACGACGTCGGCATCCTGCTCAATAGATCCCGATTCTCTTAAATCCGCTAATTGGGGACGCTTGTCTTCTCGGTTTTCTACTTGTCGAGATAATTGCGATAGGGCAACCACTGGAACGTGGAGTTCTTTAGCAAGTGTCTTTAAACCACGAGTGATTTCTGAAACTTCCTGAACTCTGCCATCATTTCGTGAATTCGAGGATCCGGAGATAAGCTGGAGATAGTCAATAATAATTAGGCTCAGCTTATGCTGCCTTTTTAAGCGTCGGGCACGTGTGCGGAGGGCACTAACAGTCAATGCTGGTGTATCATCAATGAATATCGGTGCTTTGTGCAAAGATTGGCTAGCTTGGACTAATCGGGTAAATTCTTCGCTGCTTAACTCACCTTTACGCATACGGTCAGAGGAAATGTTTGATTGTTCAGAAAGAATACGGGCCGCTAATTGTTCGGATGACATTTCCAATGAGAAAAAGCCAACTACTGCCCCTTCATCTCCATTAGTTTCGAGATAGTCTTTAGCTGCATTATATGAGATATTAGTGGCTAGGGCCGTTTTGCCCATTGCTGGACGTCCGGCTATTATAATTAAGTCAGATTGATGGAAACCACCCAATAGTCTGTCGAGGTCACGGAATCCACTGCCTATGCCAGCTAATTGGCTCTCACGCTTATGAGCTGCCTCAGCGATTTCTATGGCCTTCAAGATGGTTTCTTTAAATTCTACAAACCCACCATCATATGAACCAGATGTTGCGAGGTCGTAGAGACTTTGTTCTGCAGAGTCTATCTGAATTATTGCATTATCTTCAACTTCGCTCTTGTATGCGCGGTTTACAACATCTTCTCCAAGATTAATTAATTCACGTTTAAGAAAAAGATCGTGGATAATTCGTCCGTACTCTTGTGCATTAATGACTGTAACCGCTGAAGAGACAAGTTCATCTAAATATGCTTGGCCGCCAATATCGCTGAGGCTTTTATCTTGCTCAAAATAGCGTTTCAAGGTTATCGAATCCGCGATTTGTCCACGTTCGATTAGCTTTCCACATGCTTCAAAAACGCGACCATGTTGGGTAAGTGCAAAGTGCTTTGGTTGCAAGTATTCTGATACTAATTCATAAGCCCGATTATTGGCAAAAATTGCGCCAATCAAGGCTTTTTCGGATTCTATATTGTATGGGAGTCGACGAAATGGAGTTGGAGCTAACTGCTCAATATTTCCAGTAGGCTCTATAACCCCCTCGAACTGGGTTAACGGTGGTGATTTGTTTTGCATACCTGATAGAGAATAGAACTAAAACGAGATTTAAAATATCTGGAAATAATAAATCAACGGGGATGAAAGTTCTGTAAACCCCTAAGTGCTGTGGATTTCGGGTATAGAATGTGGAAAATATGGAGGGTCTTAACTGCGGATATGAGCCACAACAGTCACTTCAGTCTTTCATAGCTATCCAATTACCCATAATAACGGTCCTAAATCATAATAGGTGAACAACCACAACCCGTATTTTTCCGCTTATTAAGGTATGTTTTATAAAATTATAGTATAATTAAACGTGATTTAGTCCCCTTGCGAGTGTCCCAAATATTTTATTACCGTTGCATAAATACCAATCATTAGAGATTTAATATTCCTTATTATCGGTATTTTTTTTGATTCTATTCTTTGGGGTCGGGGTCCACATCACCATCTTCTGATGTTTTTACTGCATTAGCATCTTCAGTATCGCCATTTTCAGGAATTAAGATTGTTGCGTCTTCTTGCTTTACTAGAGTTTCAGCCTCGACTATTGCATTTTCTAAAGCCCCTTTCTCAAAAATTTCGTCAGCGTGCTTGGCAACTGCTTCTGCAGCATTAGATAATGAGCTCTCGGTAATCTCAATTTGTTCGCGTACTTCTGCTTCAGCAGAACTTAGGACTGCCTTCCCGGTTTTTGCTTGTACTTCGGATTCTTCAAGCGAGCGTGCTACATTAGCAAATATATTTACAGATACCTCTGGGTGGACGGATACGGCTACTTCGTGCAAGCCAAGGGCCTTTATTGGTCTAGTGAGCCGAACTTGTGAACGGTTAATAGTAAACCCAGCCTTGTCAAGCTCGTCGGCAACATCGCGGGCATTGACGGAACCATATAGTTGACCAGATTCGCCAGCTTGGCGTACTAAAACCACAGTTGTATTATCCATTTTCTTGGCTACTTTTTCGGCTTCACTGCGGAGTTCAATATTTCGGGCCTCGAGTTGCGCTTTTTCATTCTCAAAACGTTCTATGTTTTCTTTTGTGGCACGTAACGCTTTTCCTTTAGGTAACAAGAAATTACGAGCGTAGCCGGGCTTCACGTTCACCGTATCACCCATTTGACCTAGTTTTTCTACGCGTTCTAATAGAATAATTTGCATCTTTATTCTCCTTATAGCTTCATAAGCTAGGCTTTTATGATGAAATTTAGTTCGATTTACTGCTCACTCATGGGTCCTTTGTTAAGGATTTACTTGAAAAGCGATCTCGTAATCCAAACCACTGTTCAACTACACCTATAGCTGCAACAACCAAAGCTGCCCACATAGAAATTACAATTACTAAATACAAAGTAATCAAGACCGCCTTAGTAGCTGTAACCCTCCGAGCTAAATAATGAAAGACTGAAAGACCAAGGAAGAAGTACGGTACGGCAAATAGCATTGCTAAATTTCTACCTATATACTCCCATTCCCCTGTTCCTGCTAGCGCAAGAGCGGCTGCACTAACAAGTGGCCAAGATGACCAAAAAGGAAGTTCAAGGTTTACATAGGCAGGAGTAGGATGTTGATTATAACCTATTCGGACTAAAATATACTGCGCAAAAACTGTATTTATCACTGTCATAACTATCCAGTTTATAGCGACTACACCAGGAAATAGAGGCGTCATTGCCTGTGCTAACTGGCTACGCCCAACCGTATTGAAATCCGGGGTTAATTGTTTCAGAACCTGTTCTAAGTGATTGGTTATTAATTTACTTAGTCCAATATCCCATGTAAAAAAAGCTACTGTAACAACCATGCCCGATGTTAGCATTGTTATAATTGATAAAGTATTTCCGGCTGAAACGGTATGCTGCATCATTTGTAGTCGAATAATTATTAAAGCTGGTAATCCGTAAATTATTGTAAAAGCGCCTGCCATAACTGGAAAACCCGATATTCCACTAATTAATGCTCCAACTACAGCAGCAAGAATAGCTGAAGTCATACCGTATGCTAACCCAACCATTAGAATAGGAAGTGATGCGAGATACACGAAACCTAGTGCAATGAAAGATTTGCTGAGAAAGGCCACAGCTGCAGTTGCACTTGCCAGACCGGCGCAAATGGCAATTAGAACCTTCCTGAGGGTCATTTTATCTTCCCTGATTTTTTTCCGTTTAATACCCTATTTATCGACGTAAGGCATTAATGCCAAGTAACGTGCTCTTTTAATAGCTCGCGATAGCTCGCGTTGCTTTTTGGCAGAAACGGCAGTAATTCTGCTTGGTACGATTTTACCGCGTTCGGACACGAAGCGCGATAATAGCTTTGTGTCTTTGTAATCAATTAATGGTGCGTTGGGGCCATTAAAGGGACAGCTTTTACGGCGACGAAAAAACGATGGCTTGGTCATCCATCAACTCCTGTGGAATTTTGTTCGTTATCAATACCTTCTTGTGGGAGAGCGTTGTCTTCGTTATCGTCAAGGGGACGTGGTAGTTCATCTTCATTATCTTTTTTCGTTTCGCGGGTTTGATGGAGCCGTTCACCCCGGTCTTTAATTCGCATTATTGCTGAGGGGCCGTCTTCAAACCGGTCAACGCGGACAGTAAGATAGCGAAGTATATCCTCGTTGATTCGCATTTGTCGTTCCATCTCATGTAGCGCTGGTGGGGTGGCCTCAATATTTAAAAGCACATAATGGCCTTTACGATTCTTTTTTATTTTATGTGCCATTGTCCTAAGGCCCCAATCTTCGCGTTTAGCGACGGAGCCACCCGCATCAGTAATAACTTTTTCAAATAGGGCGCTTAGTCCGTCCACTTGAGCTGGCGAAATATCCTGGCGTGCAATAAATACATTTTCATAATACGGCAAAATTTTCTCCTTCCTACGGATTATCTCATTCACGCACCACAATTGGGCGTGCTATAGCCGACGGTTTGTCGGCAGGAAGACCCAATAGCGGCGCACTATACACCTTCGTTTAGAGGGTGCAAGTGCTGACGCACACTAAAAAGTTACGTCATTTTATCGATAAAGGATTTCAGATCATTTATTTAAATAAACTTCATCTTAGAATTGGTAAAAACCAGTAGTAAAATACCCCGTTATTGAGTGAAAAGGGTGGTATTGACTTGCATCAAAGGCTGGGTTTCACTGTTTTAAAGCTATGCTGTAGCAAAAATCATTTTCTGATAGGTATAAAGATGCGAGCGCTTATATTTCCAGGGCAAGGCAGCCAGGTGGTCGGTATGGGTAAGGAGCTTGCCCGAGTATATCCTGATGCACGTGCAGTATTTGAAGAGGTCGATGATGCATTGAAAACAAGCCTTTCGAATTTAATGTTTGAAGGGCCTGAAAGCGAGCTCACGCTAACCGAAAATGCTCAGCCAGCGATAATGGCAACAAGTATGGCGATTCTTCGCGTAATGAGCATAATTGGTGGTTTTGACATTTCAGGCGGGGCACGCTGT
>PBLS01000068.1 GCA_002721825.1 Magnetovibrio sp. | reverse complement strand
TTCATCATGATCCAGCGTTAGGTCGAGTTCATCCCTGTCGAACCCAGCTACAGCAACACTGATCCGATAAGCGTCTTCGCCGTCCGTCTCAATATTGTATGGCGGGTAACTCACCTCAGAGCGCGTATTAGCAGCTTCCAAAAGGCGGTGTATCCGGTCAAAACCGACAGAGTGACGAAGCATGGGTGTGAAATCATAAGTAAGCATAGTATATCCTCCTATAAGCGATATAAACGTTGGAACACGCCACTGTGGCCACGTTCCGGTTGCAGTATGTGGGCAGACCCTTACTAGGCATCTACCTCAAATATGAAATATGCCTAGCACATTTAAAATGCAAGAGCGTTATAGATATAGTTTCTCAAAACCTTAAATTAGCCGCGTCTAATCCAATGGCGCACCAGCGCAACAAGGGTCGACGTTAGTTCCGCATTTTGCACACTGGCCATGGCCATGGACCCAGATCACTTGCAGGACGGTCGCACACATTGGGCATCGATCTTCACAATGCATCCGTGATTTCTCTCCATGTGTTTCTTGCAAGTTCAGCATATAACTCCCCTGGTTTGGTTCGATAAGTTTTTTTGTTCACGTCCTTGGCGTTGACGAACTGGATCGCGTTTGGTCCTAACGCCAGGACATCATAGTAATCGGTTGGAATTAAAATATCCTTACGGCGACCCAAGCCAATCGTCCATCGATAGTAGCCAGGTGCGCGTTCTCGTATACCAATGATAGGCCCCGAGCATGACTTTACTTTAATGCGAAGAATATGGTTTCCTTTGGTGGCCAGGATGTCATAGTCCTCGGCGTCCGCTATAACCGGATGCCAACCCACTGAGCAGAGAAAGGAACACACAATGTGTTCGCCTCGCCGCCAGATTAGTTGAAGCAGGCGTTGGTGAGTTTATGCTGATGTCGGTGATGGGATGGACAAATCCCAATCAAGCGCGGAAATATATTGAGAAAGCCAGCCGCGCTAAGATGGCTGCAAAGGGCATGAAAATGCTGGACGAGGAACAAAATTAGTCCAAAAGTGGCAAACTCTATCTAAAAAAGTGGCAAACGTTTATTTTATCTAATTAAATCAATGCGTTATGGCGTGGGTGGTGACCCCTACGGGACTCGAACCCGTGTTTCCGCCGTGAAAGGGCGGCGTCCTAGACCGCTAGACGAAGGGGCCCAAACAATAAGTGCTCGGGCCGTGGTATACGTCACCATACCGTAAATCAAGAGCAAAACGTGCTATTTTTACTAACTTTGTACATTATTCACTATTCCGCCTTTTCCACAGTGTTAGTTACTCTTAATATCCACCTGTAGAACCTTATTACAAAGTTTACAGTTCAAGGGGTATAAACATGTTGCAAGGGAAAGTCTTGATAGCGCAGGGAGGAGGTCCAACAGCAGTAATTAATCAATCTTTGGTTGGTGCAGTGCAGGAATCGAAGCGATTAAATACTGAAGGCGTATATGGTGCATTACATGGCGTAAGCGGTATCGTTAATGAAACAATGCTCGACCTGGGCCGAGAGCCAGATGCGAATTTGGAACAAGTTGCCCGTACACCATGTTCAGCTCTTGGGTCGACACGTGATAAGCCAGATTTGGCGTACTGCCAGGAAATTTTCAAGGTACTAAAAGTTCATGGGATTGGAACCTTCTTCTATATTGGTGGTAACGATTCTTCAGATACCCTACGTATTCTTGCGGAAGAAGCTAAAAAGGCGAGGTATAGTCTTCGTTGCGTTCATATTCCCAAGACTATCGATAATGACTTAATGATTAATGATCATACACCGGGGTTTCCGTCTGCTGCTAAATTTGTTGCGTCTGCATTTGCGGGTGTTAATTTGGATAACCGAGCCTTGCCCGGCGTTTATGTTGGAGTGGTAATGGGACGACATGCAGGATTTCTGACGGCATCCTCGGCGTTGGCAAGAAAGTACCAAGACGATGGTCCTCACTTAATTTACCTTCCTGAACGCAGTTTTGACATAGAATCTTTTACAGCAGATGTTCAATCGGTTTACGATAAATTGGGACGCTGTGTAATTGCTGTTTCAGAAGGTATCCATGATGAAAACGATATTCCCATCGTAACTAAAATGGCTAAGAACGTAGAACATGATGCTCATGGCAATGTTCAACTTTCAGGTACCGGTGCACTCGCCGATTTATTAACTGATTCCATAAAGAAGCAGACCTCTATTAGCCGTGTACGCGGAGATACATTTGGATACCTTCAACGCTCTTTTCTTGGTTGTGTATCGGAAATTGATGAATTAGAGGCACGGGAAGTCGGCGTTAAGGCGGTTCAGTTTGCATCTAAAGCGGGTCGGAATGGAACGGTTACTATTAACCGTGTTCAAGAGTATGCCGTTGAGTATAATTTAAGTGCTTTAGAAGATGTGGCGGGAAAAACTAAAACAATGGATGATGGCATGATTGCTGCTAGTGGTACAGATGTGACGCAAACTTTCGTTAATTATGCAAGGCCATTGCTTGGGAAACGTATGCCCGTGGCGTATCGATTAGAGTCGCCTAAGGTCAAAAAAATTTAACGTTTTGGATTTGAAGAGTAGGCCATTTGGTGGACCCCTATAAAAAGACTTAATAACTTTTCTTTAATACTACCAAAGGCACCAGACCGCCAACAGAGGTTCATTCTTAGCGCACATGCTATGCGTGATATTTTTGGGATTATACACAAGCCCACCTATACTTGGAGACCTCCATTCACCCGCCTTTTGACGCCAGCTTCCATCGCTAAGCGTGATATAAACCTCTTCGGGGGGATGATTATGATCTGGATACTGAATTCTGGGAACTAAAAGTGTTATGCCTACGATTACATCATCAAGTGTATAAAGACCTTTTTTGCCTATGATAAAGGCGTTAGCATGGCCTTGTACAAATCTTTTTGAATATTCTCCTTCTCGCCTATACCACTGGAGTTTGGGTAAAATAGGCGTGAGAGAATGTGCTAGTGCTTTTATGCATGGCGAACTAGAAATTGCAGTATCAATAGCTTGTGGAAGTAGGTCTAAAATTGGAAATGCAACCGCTTGAATGTTGTTATTTTGTCGCCCTATAGTTTTGAGCTTCGAAATTAGCGTGGATGACTGAAATCTATTATCATCAATTGTATCGATACTGGTATTGATGGCAGCTATCATACAGTTGATGAAATTTGCGATGTGTTGGGTACATTCAGTCATAAAGAATAGCTTTAAAGTATGCGTTACCATGAATAGTGTCGAATTTTGAGTATTTCCGAACTAAAACAGTTGTAGAGGTGTATTATCAGTCTTTCAGCGAATTTGAAGGATCAAGTTTGAAATTACTAAGTTCTATCGCCATTTCAACGATTGATCGGACAAGTGGACTTTCTGTACGTCTTGAATAAACGGCTACAAACTCGAGGTCGGGTAGTTTTGGTTCGGTTTCAAGCAGCTTGAGCTTGCTTGTATCATCGAAAATAGACGGGGGTAGTAAGGCAATGCCCAAGCCTGCAGTTGCTAGCGATGCGACTACACTAAGGCTATTGCATATATCAACCCTTCTCGGTCGAACACCATGTTCCTGAAACCATTCCTCAATCACATCGTGTAGATTTGAGTCGTTTCCGAAGGTTAGGATCGGCCAAAGCGAAAGTGTTTTTGGAGAAATTAAATGGTCGGGAATATTCAGTGACGGGCTTGCCATCCAATCGTATCGAATCCTACCTAAAGACTGAGATCTTAAGTTGGGTCCGCCAACTGGTCCAGGAAGTAACGCTATTTCTAAATCGCCTCTATTTAGACGGTTCCATATACCTTCTGTTAGGTCCACATCTAATTCCAACCCGACTTCTGGAAATCGGTGATTGATCGAACTGACGAATTTAGGTAGCCATGTTAAAGCCACCGTTTCGGTGACGCCAAGGCGGATGTGCCCGGTCATGACTTTTTCTGAGCCAAATTTGGTAAGAGCTTCTTCTGCCAACAATTGAATACGCTCCGCGTATTCCAACAGTTCATGTCCAACTGGAGTCAGGCGGATTTTTCGAGCTGAGCGGTCAAATAAGTTTGATCGAAAACTATGTTCTAGATCTTTTAGCCGCATGGAAATCGCTGGTTGCGTAGTGTTCAATCGAGCGGCTGCTGCACTGACAGTGCCGCTTCGTGCGACCTGAACAAATGCTTCCAGTTGTTTAAAATTCAAGGCGTAGCTCCTCCATCAAGTTGCATAGTCCGTTCGAATATATCGTCAGGAAGTTTTAGTTGGCGAGACGCTATTGTTACTTTGGACTGGCCAGTATTCGGGCTGATTAGGCTTTGAACCTTTCTGTATATTTTTCCCCCTTGCTTCCGCACCGCAACGGCCGCTTCACAAATATTCAACATTAACCCACAGTAATCAACATTTAACAAAATAATATGCAAATAATGAATCTATAAATCCCGATTTCTGAGGATGATATCAATGCTTAAAACTATAAATGGTACTGTATCAAAAATTCTTATAACATCTAAGAGGGATGAAAAAGGCTACTTTTGGTACCGTGGGCGAACGGATGATTTAATCAAAAGCAGTGGATACCGAATTGGTCCAGCTGAAGTAGAAGATTGTCTTGTCCGACACATGGCAGTAGCCGAGGCAGCTGTAGTAGCGAGCCCAGACCCTGATCGGGGTAATATCGTCAAAGCTTTTGTTCGTTTAGCAGATGGAAGTATAGAAAGTGACGCGCTTACAGCTGAGCTTCAGGAATTTGTTAAGACAAACTTGGCTGTCTACAAATACCCGAGAGAAATAGAGTATGTTCAATCTTTCGAATTGACATCGAGTGGAAAAATTAGTCGCAAGAAATTGCGCGAATATGAGGTTGAGAGGAAGAAGCATAAAGTTGGCGGTGACTATTGATTTGGTAGATCATTTAATCTTCCATCCCGCCAGTCCAACGCAGCTTTCAAGCCGCGTGTCTTTACAATTTCTTTAAATCGCACTCGTGATGGTGTCTCCAAAGCTTCAATTTCGACCGCCAATTCGAGGTTTGCATCCAAAGCTTGCTTTAAGCCCATTATTTCAAATGACCGATTAATTGCTCGTTTTGTCAATCGAACAGCGTCTTGATCCATTCTCGCCATACGCTCTGCAAGTCTATAAGCAACAGTTAACCCTTCACCAGGGGGGTTATTTGATTGATCAACCCTATATTCAGGGCCCGCTCCGCACTGACCCGGTCATCAGCGGTAAGCAATAGCTCTTTAGCAATCTTCGGACCGGTCAGCCAAGGCATTATCATTGCTGTTATAACGCTCCCAAATTTTAGTTCTGGTTCGCCGAAATAGGTACCTTCTTCTGCTATAGTAATATCGCAGCACATTGCAAGTTCACATGCAGCAGCTAAGCAAAAACCATGAGCGACAGCTATAGTAGGCTTGGAAAAATTCCAAAAGCGCATTATGAAATCGAGGTCCTCTGAAAGCACTTCTCGCCAGTTTTCACGACCTGAAACGCCTGAAACAGCATCATCCTTGAGGTCCATGCCGGCACTGAATGCGCGGCCAGCGCCATGAATAATAACAGCGGCTACTTCGTCATCATCCTCCATTTTATTAAGAGAGCTGTTGATGGCGTGAATAGTAGCGCGATTTATGGCATTTAAGCGCTCTGGCCGGTCTAGCGTTATAAGAGCTATCCGATTTTCAATTGTGACTTGGATGGTATTGATAGAGGCTTCCATTTATGCATCCGTTTTAATCGAACAGTGACTGGTATCAAATTTCTACATAATCCAAAACTATACCTGCTTCTTTAAACATTTGCTCAGATATTACGCTTTGGGTTTTCCATGGTTCTTTCTTTTTGTCTGGAAACGGCGCGACTACCCTTTTAATACCAGCTTGAATTATTACTACGCCGCATCGCGCACATGGAGCTAGAGGTGATACATAAAGCGTACAACCTTCAGCTGCTGGGCCTGCAAATAGGAGCGCGTTTGTCTCCGCATGAACAATCATCTCGTATTTTATTTCTCTATTATCTAGGCGGTCCTGTAGATCATCTACCCCAGTGGGAAAACCGTTAAATCCCATGGAAACCACGCGTTTGGTATGTGTGTTAGCTACCACTGCTCCGACTTGTGTTGATGGATCTTTTGACCAAGTGGCTACAAATTTAGCCAAATCCATGAAACGCTGGTCCCATTTATCAAGCATATGTGTGTTTTTCATGATTTCACTTACCATATAGGTTGCGCATCATCGATCAAGAGTTGTGGTGATGACCGGCCTCGCCAGCTGTTCACTCTTAGTCGCCCTGCAACGTGCATAGGGCGTCCATTTTTTGCTGATAAAATAGCTTGGCCGAGCGGTCGGTCGCTAGAGCGAAAGCATATACCGTTTAGACGGCCCCCCTCGATGCTTTGAAGTGTACATCTGGTATGATCTTCACCAACAGTATCGGCAAAAGATATTTGCACCGATGGTAGGACGAAACGCGGCTCCGGATTGCCGCTTCCAAAAGGTTCAAGTTGTTGGAGTTGCTCTGCCGTATCAAGTGTAGCAGAAGCGGTTGTCATTGAGCCATCAAGGTGTAACGTAGGAGTGATACCCGTTTCTTCAATTCGTTTGCCTACCCGGTCATTTAAGAAATTTCGAAAATCATTAATACGGTTTTGCGCAAGTGTGAACCCAGCCGCCATTTTATGTCCCCCCCCCCTTTGTAATTATACCGGCTTGGTGGGCTGAAATAATCAGCGCACCAAGATCAACCCCACTAATTGATCGCCCAGAGCCATTAGCGACGGTACCGTCATCGCTAACTGTTAGAACGCAGGCGGGCCGATTAAAACGGTCTTTTATCCGGCTGGCAATTATACCGATGACACCAGGGTGCCAACCTTTGCTGAAGACAAAGGCGACGGCACCGGCTGCTTCTGGTTCATTTGCCATTTTTTCGAGAGCATCATTTAGAACAGTTTGCTCAATAATGCGACGTTCTTTGTTTAACTCATCCAGTTCAAGAGCTATGGATTTAGCATCAGCGTTACTCTCTGTGGACAATAAGTGGCTACCGAGCTCGGGTGAGCCAACTCTTCCTCCGGCGTTGATACGTGGCCCTAGAATGAACCCTAGATGGTAGGCCCCAGGCTTCTCACCAACACCGCTAACGTCCACTAAAGCCGCAATTCCCGGATTGGTTCGTTTCGATATAACCTTGAGCCCTTGTTTTACTATGGCGCGGTTTAAGCCAACAAGTGGAACGACGTCGCATACGGTTCCGAGTGCAACTAAGTCAAGCCAAAGCATTAAATCTGGCTCGGCAATTTTTTTATAAAAGCCAGTTTCGCGCAGTAGCCTATTCACAGCAATGATCAGTAAGAAGGTGACGCCTACGGCAGCTAAGTGACCTTGTCCGCTTTGGTCGTCCAATCTATTAGGATTTATTATAGCCAGAGCGTCAGGCAGTTTTGCTTCAGCGGCATGATGATCAATTACTATGATATCGAGGTTCGCTTTGCGGGCAGCTTCAAACGGAGCGAACGCGGCGGTACCACAGTCGACGGTTAAAACTAGAGATACACCCTCATTAGCCATCCTCAAAAGTGCGGGAATATTTGGCCCATACCCTTCCTTTAAGCGATCCGGAATATAAATGTTTGTACGTCCCCCTAGCCTTTTTATGAAGCGCTCTAATAGGGCTGATGACGTTGCTCCATCAACATCGTAATCGCCAAAAATACCTATAGTTTCATTTTGTATTATTGCAGTGACCACCCGTTCAGCTGCTCTATCCATATCTTCTAGATCACTAGGATTGGGGAGAAGATCGCGAAGCGTCGGGTTAATGAATCGTGTTGCATCATCAAGTTTGATACCACGAGTAACCATTACTCGGGCTACAAGTTCTGGAATTTCAAGTCGTTGCGCCATTGCCAGTGCTAATCGACCATCTGGTTCGTGGGCTAGCCATTTCTTGCCTTCCAATGAGCATTCGACGCCGAGGAATGCTGCCTCATTAGCAGGCTTAGAATTTTTTTTTATAAGTGGCACTCAGTTGCCTCAGTTATCTAGTTTTTGAAATTTGTGGTGCCCTTCAACAAACCTAAAAGTTCCGGTATGAGAACGCATAACCATGGAGTGGGTCGTAGCTCCCCCCGGAAACAAGGTGACGCCGTTTAACATGTAACCCTCTGACACGCCCGTAGCAGCAAAAGTAACATTTCCAGAAGCCATTTCGTTAGCAGTGAGTTTGGCATCTAGAATTTTAATACCGATTTCTCTAGCTTTAAATGCATCTTCTTCATTGCGTGTGATTAACCGGCCCTGCATATGCCCACCGAAACAACGTGTGGCAGCCGCAGCAAGGACGCCTTGTTGAGCGCCTCCAATGCCCATATAAACATCCACCGCATTGTTAGGCATAACGCTAGCAATAGCACCGCTAACATCGCCATCTAGGATTAGTCGGACACGGGCTCCCGCTTTTCGTACTTCTGCTAATAATTTTATATGGCGTGGTCGGTCTAACATAACTACAAGTAGGTCTGCGATATCGACATTTTTTGCGTCAGCAATTGAACGCAAATTTTCAGCAGGTTTATTATCTAAATCGACCGTGCCCTCGGGTACTTCTTGTGAGAAGGCAATTTTCTCCATATAGATATTTGGGACAGTCAAGAAGCCGCCATCTTCTGCAGTGGCCAGCACGGAAAGAGCATTATAGCCACCGCGTGCGACTATACTTTTACCCTCTAACGCAACTAGAGCGACGTCAGCTTTCACTCCGTTTCCAGTGCCGACTTTTGCCCCGATATAAAGTCCGTTGTTTATGTCATCGCCCTCCTCCCCTATGCGTACCGTGCCATCAATGTGGAAAGTATTTAAGGCTTGCTGCATGGCACCAACTGCTGCTTCATCTGCTATTTTTTCATCCCCGCCCCCCATATGGAGGGCTGCGGCAATAGCGGCAGCCTCGGTACCACGTACTGCTTCTAGGGAGAGGTTTCTGTCAGGGGTTAGTTTTGGTTTCATTCATCTATGTTGGACCGAGAGTACATAGGCATCAAGCCCTTAGGAACAGGCTCATGGTTTGTGAGTTTGAAAATTGGTAGCACTTTGATTATAAAGAATTTTATTCGTTTCTGCCGTAACTTTATTTGGCCCGAGATTTTGTAAATTCTTGTATAGATTAATAGCATTTTGCACAGCGGGACGGGTTTTGATTCGGTTACGCCAATCGGCGATATTTGGGAAGTTGTCTAATGACACACCCATAGATTTAGCAATGAATGCCCAAGGGAATGAAATCATATCCACAATTGTGTATTCGTTACCTAAAATATAAGGTTGTCCTTGAAGTCGGATGTCTAATACCGCGAGGCTGCGTTCGTATTCACCTTTGTAACGCTTAACGCTGTATTCATATCCTTTGTCCTTAATCTGGGGGGCATAATTAAAAAAATGGCTGTGTTGTCCGCCCATGGGACCTTGATTGCCTACCTGCCAGAACAGCCATTCTATGGCCTCTTTACGTAAACTGTCATTCGTTGGCATAAATTGCCCACTCTTCTCTGCAAGATAAATCATGATGGCGCCAGACTCGAAGACGCTGACGCTGCCCTCGTAACCCTCCGGTGGGTCGTGATCGACAATAGCGGGTATTTTAGCGTTCGGGCTGATTTTTAGGAAATGAGGCGCGAATTGTGCACCATCTGTTAAATTTATAAAAATAGTATTGTAACGCAGACTGCATTCTTCCAGCATAATGGCAACTTTCCAACCATTTGGGGTCGGTGCGTAGTAGAAATCAAGCATCGCAGTTTCTATATGATATTACGGTTACTGATTTTTTCATTCTATTTGTTTTTCGACATTTTTGAGAAAGCTTAATAGCAACCGTATAACCTCATCAGGCCGTTCTTGTTGCACCCAGTGGCCCGCATCTTTAATTAGGTGAGAGCCAAGGAAATTACTGCATACTTCTGTCTCCATTGTTTCTAACGCGCCTGGTACCTGGTAAACACCCCAATCACTTGCACCCGATATGAAACAAGTTGGAACGCTGATGGTACATCCTGAAAACACTTGTTGTTCACTTATAAAGGTTTTGTTGAATCGGCAGCGATAGTGGTTAAGGCCACCCTGAAAACCAGTTTTAAAATAAGTATTGGAATAGACACGTAGCTCGTCGTCTGGCAGCCATTCACACTTTGCTATCTCTTCAATTGTTGGCATTTGTGGAGCTACGGTTTCTGGCATGTTTTTATCGAGATCCATAATATAATATGTTGGCATTTTAGCTAATTCTTCGGCAGACCAGGATTCTAGTTGAAACGGCTTATTTCCTTTCCAGTCAGCACTTTTATAATGAAAATAAGCACGTAGAAAATTATGTATTCCTTCTGTGCAGTTTTGAATATCCCCGTCTGCCTCGTGGGTTGCATAGTACCATTGATAGTGTTTGCGGGGACGTTCAAGCTGAGCAAGATTAGTTGCTATATCGACATTGTCTTTTTTTGCATTGAGGAGCGGAGGCCCGCTGAAAGGAGCACTCATAAGGCTTAAGGACTGGAAAATATCTGGTCGGATTAGGGCAGCATACGCGGCAATGGAGGCTCCATAATCATGGCCCACAACCATGGTGATACGATCAATTTGAAGTGTAGTCAGCAAACCCAATATGTCGCGAATTATGTTTAAAGGCCGGAAAAGACTAAGATCGCAATCATATCTAGAGTCCCAACCGGAAGTTAAGCCAAAGCCGCGGAGATCTGGAGCGATAACCCGGTATTTGTGATTTGCTAGCATAGGCATAATCTTACGCCAGGAATATGCGATTTCTGGGAAGCCGTGCAACAGTAGTATCGTTTTACTACTCTCCCCTGATTCAAGAATATGCATCTCTAGACCGTTACTATTGTCTATTTTATATGAATGTATGCCAAATGTTAGACATTCCGGGCTGTATAACAGGGGTTTAGACATTAGTGTCCTCTAATCTATTTGCTTTTTTTAATTGAAATGCCTCTCTTTATGTATAGCTAATTTAGCATACTGCATGTATAGCTAATTTAGCATACTGCGTCATTAGGAGTAGCGCTCTTATTGTTAAATAGGTAAAACGCCTTACAAGTTATGGTAGTTTAACTCTAATTGTTCACCTAATTTTTGGAAGTCGCTCTGGAACAACTGGTCTAAAAAGCTTAAGCTCCGACCATGATAAAGCACTTTCCTAAAATCGAGTTTCCGACCACGCGGATGCGGCGTAACCGCAATGTAGGCTGGGTTAGAAGCTTGGTACGTGAAAATACCCTCACCGCCAATGATCTAATTTGGCCAGTCTTTGTAATTGACGGGGAAAGTAAGGTGGAGTCCATCGTTTCTATGCCTGGTGTAGAGCGGATCACAGTTGACCTTCTTGTAGATAATGTGGGCGCGGCGATGGATCTAGGGATCCGAGCTATCGCAATTTTTCCGTACGTGAATCCAGAGCTTAAGACTCCAAATGGTGGTGAAGCGGTTAACCCAGATAATCTAGTTTGTCGCGCGGTTCGCGCAATTCGTGATTCTAATCTTGAGGTCGGGGTCCTATGCGATGTAGCGCTCGATCCATTTAACTCTGATGGACATGATGGGCTACTTAAAGATGGAATGATCCTTAATGACGAAACTATCGAAATTCTTTGTGAACAGGCAATAGTCCAGGCCGGTGCAGGTTGTGACATAATTGCGCCATCAGACATGATGGATGGACGGGTTGGAGCGATTCGAGATGCGCTTGATGCAAAAGGCTTTAAAGATGTAATTATAATGTCCTACGCAGCAAAATATGCTTCCGCATTTTATGGTCCATTTCGTGACGCTATTGGTTCGGGAGGAGCGCTTAAGGGTGATAAGAACACTTATCAGATGGATCCAGCAAATATGAATGAGGCCCTTCGAGAGGTTATTATGGATATATCAGAAGGGGCAGATATGGTCATGGTAAAGCCGGGGCTTCCATATATGGATGTGATTTCGCAGGTAAAAGAGTCCTTTGGAATGCCAACGTTTGTTTATAATGTTTCAGGGGAATATGCGATGGTGCGTGGAGCTGGAGACCAAGGGTGGCTTGATTATGATAAAGCAGTGATTGAGATTTTAACTGGATTTAAACGGGCTGGTGCTGATGGTATACTTACATACCATGCGTTGGACGCTGCTAGACTTTTGAATGGCTAATTAAAAAATTTTTGTTTAAAGCTTAAGAGCCATACTCAGATAAACCTTCTAATACCTTCCTTTATTACGCATTAACTGAGCTTTTTGACGATTCCAGTCACGACTCTTGATAGTTTGGCGCTTGTCATAAGATTGTCTTCCTTCGCCCAGGCCAAGTAAAACCTTCACCATACCACGCGCATTAAAATAAAGTTTTAGTGGGACTAGTGCCATGCCCCTACGCTGAACAGAATTCGCAAGCTTTCTTATTTCGCGGCGGTGTAGCAACAGTTTGCGCCGGCCACGCGGCTCGTGTCCAAAACTAGAAGCGCCTGAGTATTCTGGTATATAGGCATTAAGTAGCCAGAATTCACCATGTTCTTCGGTTGCGTAGGCTTCACCAATAGAGGCCCGACCTTCGCGCAGTGATTTCACTTCAGAGCCTTTGAGAATCACACCGGCTTCTAGCGTTTCTAGGATAGAATAATCATAGCGCGCGCGACGGTTTTGCGCGGCAAGGTTACTAGGCGAGCTCTTTTTCTTATTAGCAGCCATAGTATTAGGCCTAATTCTCAGCTGGGATGCTCAGTTGAGCAAGCCAGCACCGACTAATGCATCCCGAACAATTTTCTTCGAGGTTTCGGCGATGTCAATCATAGGTAAGCGTAAGTCACTAGTACACTTATCTAAAAGAGATGCCGCGTACTTAACAGGACCCGGGCTTGTTTCGCAAAAAAGTGCATTGTGAACCGGCATGAGACGATCTTGTAAATCCATGCATAAGTCTAAACGTTGTTCGCGCCAAGCGCGCTGCATATCCGCACACATACGTGGCGCAATATTGGCGGTAACAGATATACAGCCGTCTCCACCAGCGGCTAGAAAGGGTACAGCTGTTCCGTCTTCACCTGACATATGGCAGAACGGGGTACCGCTCATCGCAATTTTTGTCATTTGTGGCCGCGTTAGATCAGCGGTAGCATCCTTGACACCAACAATGTTGGGAAGTTTTCCAAGCTCAGCCATGGTTTCACAGCTCATTTCAATTACGGAACGCGCAGGAATATTATATATTATTATTGGTAACCCAACGTCTTGCACTGCTTTAAAATGCTCATACATGCCTTTTTGGGTTGGCTTATTATAATATGGTGTTACTACGAGCGCAGCATCGGCACCTGCTCTCTTTGCATGTTGGGTAAGGTCAACGGCCTCTTTCGTCGAGTTTGAGCCAGTTCCAGCTAAAACTGGTATTTGGCCGTTTGCTTCTTCGATGCATATTTCAGTTACTTTCATATGCTCTGAATGGCTAAGTGTTGGCGATTCCCCGGTTGTGCCACATGGAACAAGCCCATCTGACCCTTCTTCAATTTGCCATTTGACAAAAGCTCGAAAGGCTTCTTCGTCCAAGACACCATCCTTGAAAGGTGTAATCAAGGCAGGAAACGACCCTTTAAACATTGTCTCCCTACTGTTTGTTTGTGAAGCTAAGGAAATAACAATACCTCGGCTGCTAGCCACCGGCAAGGATATCATACAGGGGATTCTATGATAGGAACCTGTACCATCGAATTGTGAAGGCGGTATCGGTAACTTGTGAACCGTAAAAACCAGAAGTGTCACGATAATAATGGAATCTTGAAATTTATAAATCAGTAAATATTCAAAGAGCTATAGTTATCTAAATAGTATCAGAACTGAATTTTCGCTTTGATCAAATAAAATTTTCAATTGTTCCTTGGTTGAGAGACGATATCTAAAGATTCGTGACATATGTTTAATTTGTGCCTATTTGCAGTAAATTACTGTTTCAGGCTAGTGAAATATCATCTAGAAGAATTCTGGATAACGACCTTGCCCGTAGTTTGTATAAGATATTTTTATCAGGCGCTCAGGCACGATTTATAAGAGGTTGTTTTTAGTTTTTAAGGAAAAGTATCACTTGATAAGTGTCTGGCGAACGCTTTTTGTAAATGTGCTAACCGTGCTTCCATTAGTTTGGTTGAACGCTGTACACGCAGGTCCGCTACTTAGTGAGTCTGATTTGAAACTGACGCGTGCTGCATTTAAAGCCGGGGAGTCATCAGAATGGGTGACGGCATATAAATTTAGCAGGCGAATAAAAAACCCCATTGCAACAAAATTGTTAACATGGAGGCGTTTGAGCCATGGACCAATTGATACAAAATTTTCTGATGTTGATATTTTTCTTAGGATAAATTCAGACTGGCCAGGCCGGAAACGACTGCTGCGCCAAGCTGAGCGTCTATTGTCATTTAAAATGAAACCAGAAAAAATTATTAAATGGTTTGGAACTCGGACACCTGAAAGCGGAGCTGGTTGGATTCACTTGGGATTAGCTCATATAGCATCTAATAATTTTAAGAAGGGACGCAAGATGCTACAGCACGCATGGATAGAGGGGGATTTTTCAAAGTTTGACGCGAAAACGTATTATAGACGTATTCGTAAATATCTCACAAAAGAGGACAGCATAAAGCGAATGGACCGGCTTTTGTGGGAAGGCAAGACTTGGGCGGCACGTCGCTTATTCTATAAAGTACCAAAGGGATGGCAAAAATTAGCACAAGCACGCTACTCACTCAGGCGCCACAGTGGTAATGTTGATTACCTGATTTCCAAAGTTCCCAAAGATCTTATTTCCCACCCGGGCCTAATTTATGAACGCGTGCGATGGAGGCGGCGAAAAGGGAAGGATTCGGCTTTTGATTTGTTGGAGAGTATAAAGGACGGTTTGCCCAGGCCAGAGCTTTGGTGGCGCGAAAAAGCGTTGATGGCTCATTCAGCCGTACGAAAGCGGCGCTATGTGGAGGGATATAATCTTATTCATTCCCACGGTTTAGAGGTCGGTAGCGTTTCATATGCTGAAGCTGAGTGGCTTGCTGGATGGATAGCACTTCGATTCCTTAAGGACCCATTGGTAGCCCTGTCGCACTTCGAACGTATGTATTTATCCGTCAAATATCCGATTAGTATAGCGCGAGCGGCATATTGGGCTGGCCGAGCGGCCAATGTTAAGGATGGTAGCATGGCTACTAGATGGTACAAAAAGGCCGCCGTGTATCCTCTTACTTTTTATGGACAACTTGCTTTTAACCAACTTTATCCAAATGGGAGTCTTTCTCTTCCAAAGGAGATACAAAAAAAATCACCTAAAATTAAAAGTGTTGAGTTCGCGGAACATGAATTGGTAAAGGCCGTGAAAATTTTGTTTGAAGTAGGTGCAAATAATAGTATCTGGCCATTCATTCGAAGGCTTTATAATTTGTCGCCTGATCCTTACTGGATCAGTATGACTGCACGGCTCGCAAGTACTAGTGGTAGGCCGGACTTAGCTATTCGTATCGCAAAACGTGCAAATAGGGAGGGTATCAACTTATTAGATACAGCTTATCCCATACTTAAGCCGCCGGCATTACCAAATAGCTTAGATCGATCACCGCCGGAAATGGCATTGACGTTATCCGTTATCCGTCAAGAAAGTGCGTTTCGCTTTAATGCGAAGAGTAGTGCCAATGCTCGTGGTCTCATGCAAATAATTCCACAAACGGCTATACGATTATCTAAAACACTGAAACTTCGTTACTCGCGAGATAGATTAATGGACGACCCGAACTACAATATGATGCTTGGGCAGAGTTATCTAAGTACGTTGATAAAAAACTATAAGGGTTCCTATATTTTGGCTCTGGCGGCTTATAATGCAGGTCCTAAACGAGTCAAACGCTGGCTTAAGGCGTATGGTGATCCGCGGGATTTGCAAACGGATGCAGTTGATTGGATTGAATTGATTCCTTTTTCCGAAACTCGCAACTATGTTCAACGAGTGCTTGAAAATTTACAAGTTTACCGTGCACGCCTAGCTAATCACAAAACAAAATTAGGCATTGCGAATGATTTACATCTATAAGCGCTAAATTGGTTTAGCGTGTACCATATTTACCGAAACATATATTGTTTAGAGTATTAGAGGCATAACATGACCACTCGCAAGTTAAAAATAGAGACCCCGAGTTTTGATGATATTCGTTCGGCCGCAAAACGAATAGCCGGTCATGCCGTGTTAACCCCCTTGTTGGAATCAGACTATCTTAATAATCTAGTTGGTGGTCGTTTGTTGATAAAGGCTGAACCGCTTCAGCGGACGGGGTCTTTTAAGTTTCGAGGTGCATTTAATGCTCTTTCACAAATTCCTGTACATGAGCGGGATAAGGGTGTCGTAGCATTTTCTTCTGGTAACCATGCCCAGGGTGTAGCATGCGCAGCACAGCTACTTGGCATTCCTGCGAAAATTATAATGCCGGAGGACGCACCATCTCTAAAAATTAGGAATACCCGTAGTTACGGTGCTGAGGTCATACTTTATGACCGTTATACACAGGACCGTGAAGCTATAGGCGCTGAAATTGCGGAGAGAAATGGTTCCACACTAGTAAAGCCCTATGATGACCCGCATGTCATCGCTGGACAGGGTACTGTAGGTTTGGAAATCACTGAGCAGCTAGATAATCAGCTGGATCAGGTCATTTGTTGTGTTGGAGGGGGGGGCCTGATCTCTGGCGTGGCGCTAGCTATAAAGGAAGTATATAGAGATGCAGCAGTCTTTGCATCAGAACCAATCGGATTTGATTCTATGGGGCGTTCGTTGAAGGCTGGTAAACGTGTGGGAAATGATCCTAATTCTACAACAATCTGCGATGCTTTAATGCCTCCTAAACCAGGTGAATATACCTTCGCTATAGGTTATGAACTTCTTTCTGGTGGTCTTTCAGTAAGTGATGACCAGGTCCGTTCTGCAATGGCAAAGGCTTTTCTGCATTTAAAATTAGTGGTTGAGCCAGGAGGAATAGTTGCATTAGCTGCTGCGCTAGACGGTTTATTGGATTGCAAAGGGAAGACTACCATCATCATTTGTTCAGGGGGTAATGTGGACCCAAAATTCTTCACTGAAGTTTTAAATGATTACAACTAGCCTTCAGTCTGATTAGCTAGCTTTTGCTTCCAATTTTGTATTACTAGCACTAGAGCCAGATTCACCAATATTTGCAGTTTCTGGCTTATTTCCAGGAGACGCGTTGGGCCACTTTAACTTCGGCGTCTGCTCCTCATCCATACGCCGACAATGGCCTTCGATAAAAGCACCGGTTTCGATGGACAAGTCTTGATGCATAACATCGCCAACTACATGTCCGGTTTTGGCAAGTTTGACGGAGTGAGCTTTGATTTGGCCGTTAACTGTACCTTGGACAACAACAGAATTCGCAGTTACTGCACCTTTGATGTGGGCGCTTTCTCCAATTAATAAAGTTTTGGATTTGACATCACCCTCGACGGAACCATCAATCTGGACCTCTCCGTCACTCTTGATATTTCCAACTATTTTAAGATCTCGACTAATTAATGATGGTGGAGCTGGTTTTAAAGGTGAGGTTGGCTGGCCGTTTGGTTTACGGTTTTCAGCTTTATTATCTTTGGAAAACATGGTGGCCTGCCTTAATAAATTTCATAGGATTTATCGCACGTCCGTTGAATACTGTTTCGTAATGCAAGTGCGGCCCTGTGGTGCGGCCCGAGTTGCCTAATATACCTATTTTTTGCTGGAACTCTACTTTTT
>PBLS01000067.1 GCA_002721825.1 Magnetovibrio sp. | reverse complement strand
CAAAGGCTCCAGGAACGACGAGCGGAAGCATTCCTGTTCCGGGAACGCGATCGTGTCCAAGGTCGCGGTAGGCTCGAAGGGTTGCTTTTGCCGGAGCAGGGCCCTGACCAGATAGCACCCTAATCTCTTTGGTGCCAGCTGCACTAATGAGTACAGGAACTTCACCGCCTGGGCCATTCATGTGCGGTTCTACAACCTGTAAGGCAAAACCTATGGCACATGCGGCATCAAATGCATTCCCGCCGTGCTCAAGCGTAGCCATACCAGAAGCTGTTGCTAGCCAATGCGTTGAGGCGACGACGCCAAATGTTCCTCGAATTTCGGGGCGAGTAGTGAATTCACTCATAAGAAGTTAAAAACCAATTGCGCAACCGTCCTTGCGAGGGTCGGAGCCGCCGGTTAGTAGGCCGCGTTTGTGATCAATCCATATAGCTTGCGAACCGCCAATTGGTTTCGAAGGGGCAATTCGGTTATGTCCTAATTTTTCAAGGCCTGCAATAACGTCGGAAGGTATGCCACCTTCCATTTCCACCGTATTCTCACCGGGTATGGGGAAAATACGGGGAGCATCTTGTGCTTCTTGAATATCGTGATCAAAATCAAATAAGCGCGAGAGCAAATGCATGTGCCCAAAGGCCTGATAATGACCGCCCATAACACCAAAAGACATCAGCGTTCGACCGTTCTGGGTGACTAGGCCGGGGATGATGGTATGCAATGGACGCTTGCCTGGTCCTATGCAATTTGGGTGCCCTGGTTCAATAACAAAACCTTGGGCTCGATTAGTGAAGACCACACCAGATTTCGGTGCCATTAAACCAGCACCAAAATTACTGAACAGCGTATTAATAAAGCTACAAGCGTTCCCGTCTTTATCGACTACACTTATGTAAACAGTGCTAGAATGGTCCGGGAGCGAAGGCTTGGGTAAATTGATTGTTCGTTGAACAGGATTGATTGATGCGCGAAGCTCATCCGCGTGCTGCTTGGATAAGAGAGCGGTTACCGGTATTTCGGCATGGTTAGGATCTGCTATGTAGATACTTCGGTCTTGGTATGCAAGACGACCCGCTTCGATTTCTAAGTGTAGACGCTCGACAGAGAGAGGATTAACGCCCTCTGTCTTAAACCCGGCCATTATGTTTAACAGAAGTAACGCGATGACTCCTTGCCCGTTTGGCGGACATTCCCAAATATCATAACCGCGGAATTTTGAACTAATTGGTTCAACGTATTCTCCTTTGACCGCGGAAAAGTCTTCCAACGTATGTAATCCACCGAGCTCCTGTAGATAAATCACCATATCTTCAGCAATCTCATCAAAATAAAAAGCATCACGGCCTTTATTGGCAATGGCTTCGAGGGTAGTTGCAAGTTCTGGCTGATAGTGTATTTCGCCTACGTTAAGCGTACGACCATTCGGCATGAAAACCCGTTTTAGGTTTTTATCCCGTGTAAGAATCTCAGCCTGTGATGCAAAGTCGAAACTCACTCGAGAAGAGATTGGGTAACCTTTACGAGCGTAATTGATTGCGGGTTGCAGGAGTAAATCTAAACCTAGTTTACCATAGTCACGATTAAGTTGGTGCCACGCATCTACGGCCCCTGGTATTACACTCGCATGAGGAGATTGCCGTGGAATTGCGGTAAAGCCGTTCTCCATATACCACTCATGGTTTGCAGCCATGGGTGCTTTGCCGGAACCATTGAAGGCGATAATTTTATCAGTTCCACCCGGTGCGTAGATACAAAAGCAGTCACCACCGATACCGGTAGACTCCGGTTCCACAACACATTGGACAGCGCAGGCTGCAATTGCTGCATCCATTGCGTTGCCGCCACGACGAAGGATATCCACCGCAGTAGCCGTCGATAGCGTGTGTGAACTGGCGGCCATCCCGTTTACGCCATGAGCCGGGGAACGGCCTGGTAACTGAAGATTACGCATGAAAGTCCTATTTGAGATGCCAAATTGTGGTTCTGTATAGCACGAGGGGCTTGACGGGGAAACATCTGGTGTGCGGTGATAGGGGTTGAAGATACTTTGCTGGCGAAACAGCGAGAGTGTCTAAACACTTCTATGGAGGATTGAGCAATGACTATAAGTAGAATTTTTCAAGGTATCTTTGCGGTTCTGGCAATGATATTATTTGTGGGCCCGGTATATGCGGCTCCGAAAATACCGTGCAGCACTGCCAAGCTAATCGTCCCGTGGAAAGCGGGTGGGGGAACCCATGTTTTGTTTTCGATCTATGAAAAAACAATCGCAGGATTAAATGTGTCGCCTAAATTGAAGGTCGTCACCGTTTCTGGTCAAGGTGGAAATAAGGGTGCAAAAGAGGCCGCAAAGGCTAAGCCTGATGGTTGCACGTTATTTGCTATTCATCAAAGCGCCTTTACTAGCCACTTAAACGGACGTATTAAATTTCACTATGATGCTTTTGATCCAGTAGCGTTGCTGACGGATACTCCAGACATTATAGGAGCATCGGCGAAGGCTCCGTGGGATAACTACAAGGATTTTCAAAAAGGCGTTCTTGCCAGTCCGAAAACTGTAGCAACTGGTGCTACTTTTGGGTCTACGAGTCAGTTTACCTGGCTTCTTCTTGAACGTAAAACGGGCATGAAATTTAAGTTTGTGCCCTTTGATGGTACCCGTCAGAGGATGACGGCGCTTCTTTCCGGCGCTATCACCTTGGGGGGGCTAAATGTAGCGTCAGGACGGAAGTATATAGAATCGGGAGAGTTAAAAGCTTATGCGATTGCAGCTGAAAAGCGTGATCCGGCATTGCCTAATCTTCCGACTCTCAAGGAAATGGGTGTCGATATGACCTTTTCTCTCAAACGAGGTATCGTTGCACCAAAAGGAACGCCAAAAGATGTCATCAACCATTGGGCACAGATACTAAAAAAAGCATCAGAAGACTCGGGTCTTCTAAAGCAGATGAAAGCGAAAGGAACTGGAATTGATTGGGTCGGTCCAGCGGACTATCAAAAATGGATTGATAGCTCATTTGCTGAGTTTAAGACTATTGCTGACGAAATGGGTTGGGGAAAGTAAGATACCTATTTCTCAGTGACCAATAAATAAAGGAAGTGAGCCCGAGTTTGTTGATAATTCGGGCTCACCGTGAATATAAAACTGATAATTTTGAGGAATAGCAATGTGACTAGACTAAATAAAGATACGATTGTTGCTATTATGTTGTTATGCCTGTGCGCTGTGTTTTTTTGGGCGACTTTTGATATCCGTCAACCCGACTATGGTGTTTTGATGCCGTCGACATGGCCACGTGTTATTATCGTAGCCCTTTCTATCCTGTGTTCTATTTATTTTATCCAATCTATTCGCGCTGATAATACTAATGGAATTTTGGAGCGCGAGCCTGGCTTTACAGGTTTTTTTAAATACTGGCGGAACCCACTCTTTTGTTTCGTTATGTTTTTTTTATTTCTCGCAAGTATGCCAATTCTTGGCATGCTAATAGGAGGCGTAACATTTGTTTTCGTACTTATGGGACTTCTTGGAGGATGGGCGCCTAGACAAATGCTAATTCATGCATCAGTGGCCCTTATCTCTGTAGGTGCGATGTGGAGTTTGTTTACTTATGGACTTGGCGTCATTTTGCCCGTTGGCATGATTTTTAATCCTTTCGCACTGTGAGATCAGCCTTATGATTATCGAGAATGTAATAGCCGCTTTCGGTGCTGTGTTTGCCGCTAAAACACTCTTGCTTATGGCTGTAGGCGTTGCTGGAGGGCTGATTGCGGGCGCCATACCTGGGTTTACTATTGCTATGGCTGTTGTTTTGACTTTACCGTTTACATTTTCGATGCCGCCAGAACAAGGTTTGGCAACTATGGTAAGCGTGATGGTTGGAGGACTCTCAGGAGGGCTTATGGCAGGGATTTTAACAGGGATTCCGGGTACACCCTCATCTGTGGCCACGACATTTGATGGTTTTCCTATGGCGCGCAAGGGACAGCCGGGTTTAGCTCTTGGAATTGGTGTTTGGTCATCGTTTTTTGGGGGAATTTTCAGCGCCATATGTTTGATGACGTTGGCACCACAATTGGCGCGGGTTGGCCTGGAATTTCAACCGTGGGATTATTTTATGCTTGTGATGTTTGCCTTGACTATAACCGCAAGTTTGGCGGGGAAACATTTAGTAAAAGGTCTAATTGCGGGTGCCATTGGGCTTTTAGTTCGGACCATCGGAGAAGACGAAGCAGCAGGAATGGCTCGGTTTGATTTTGGTTCGGAAGTATTACTTTACGGCTTTGATTTTATTGCTGTGCTTATTGGTCTTTTTGCATTTTCGCAGTTACTGACCGATGTTCGTGATCCAGAAAACGCGACCAAATCATTATCCGAACGTGGAACCGTTAAAGCTAAAATTGAACATTTAGCCGCCATCCGAGAAATCGGTAAAAGGTGGGTTGTCGTAATTCGTTCAGCAACAATAGGCGTATTTACCGGTATTCTGCCAGGCGCAGGTGGCTCGGTAGCAAATATACTGGCGTATGACCAAGCTAAAAAAGCTTCAAAGGTGCCGGAAGAATTTGGGACGGGTACGCCGGAAGGCATAATAGCGCCTGAAAGTTCGAATAATGCCGTTGAAGGAGGCGCATTGATCATTTTGATGGCACTTGGTATCCCGGGTGATGTTACGGCAGCGGTTATGTTAGGAGCACTCTTAATCCACGATGTTGTCCCCAGCCCAAACTTCATCAGTGATAATCCCGTGTTGGCTTATTCTATTTTTATCGCCTTTTTCATTGCTACTTTCATGATGATTGGTATGCAGTCGTTCATGCTACGGGTCTTCGTATTGGTCACGCGGATCCGAATGTATATGCTAGCCTGTGTAATATTAGGTTTTTGTGGAATCGGTGTTTTTGCCCTGAATAATGTGACCTTTGACCTTTGGACGCTGTTATGGTTCGGGATTATTGGATTTGTAATGCGCCAGTTTGGGTTTCCCTTAGCACCGATGATTTTGGGGGTAGTATTGGGTAATATAGCGGAATTAAACCTGGCCCGCGCGCTGGCAATTACACCTGAATTAATACCATTTTTTACGCGACCATGGTCTTTGTTTTTTCTTATTATTGCCCTTTTTTCCGCCATGTTCCCCGTCTTTCAGGAACATCGCGGACGTAAAATGTGGACACTTTTTTATTTACCTTTTGCTTGTTTTGCAGCTTCAATACCTCTTTTTATGATGGGTGGCGTACCACGACCAGTAATTGCAACGATAATAATCATTTTTGGTATCTGGGTTCTGCACAAGCGTTGGAAAACAGGGTGGAAATTAGATGTCGCTTAAGCAGAGCAAGAGGGATACTGAATTGATACATTCTCATCTTCTAGCTTCAAGGAACGGATAAGAATATGGAATGGTGGAAAGATATCTACGGAGCTTTAAAGGCAGCAGATATAAAACAGGTAGTTTTTGTCCCAGATGCGGGGCACGCAAAGCTAATAGATGCGTGTATCGCTGATAACGATATTCGTACGGTGCCGCTCGCTTCTGAAGAAGAGGGAATTGCCATGCTCGCCGGCGCTTGGTTAGGTGGGCAAAGGGGTGTGCTTTTGATGCAGTCATCGGGGGTGGGAAACTGTATAAATATGATAGGTTTGATGCGAACGTGTCGGTTTCCGCTGGCTGCATTTGTCACAATGCGTGGACAGTGGCATGAGTTTAACCCTTGGCAGATGCCAATGGGGCAAGGAACGGAACCTGTTCTTGAGGCTATGGATGTTTTGGTAGATACAGTCGATGATCCCGCTGATGTTGCGCGGCAGTCAGAGGCAGTTTTACATAGAGCATTCATTGGGATGCAGGCAGGAGCCTTGCTGCTCCATCAACGTTTGATGCCTGTTAAGACGTTTGGAGACTAGGGAGCAATAGACATGACTGACTCGTCACGTGCTGATTCGTTTCCATTGCATCGGAGAGATATAGCAAAACAAATTTTTGATTCGGGCGGAGAAAACCTCTTAATCGTTACCGGTTTAGGGTCGACTAATTGGGATTTTACCGCTGCCGGGGACTGTGAACGGATTTTCCCATTGTGGGGAGCTATGGGTGGGGCAATTCCGTTGGGTTTAGGCCTTGCTATGGCACGTCCTGAAAAGAGAGTTTTAGTTGCGACCGGTGATGCAGACACTCTAATGGGACTGGGAAGTTTAACTACGGTAGCTGTACAAATGCCGGATAATTTAACCATAACGGTTTTTGATAATGAACGTTATGGTGAAACAGGGATGCAAGCGACAGCTACGGCCCATAATGCGGATATCGCGGCTATTGCCGCTGCTAGCGGTATCCCCGTTACGGGAACGATTCGCGATCAGGAAGAGATGGATACGGCGCTTCCGGAAGTTTTGGAGGGGAGAGGCCCCGCCGTTTTTGTAATAAAAGTGCGCGCGGAAAAACTACCATTCGTGTTGCCGCCAAAAGACGGAGCCTATTTAAAAGATCGGTTCCGTATAGCGTTGCTTGGGGATACAGGAATTGTTTGAAAAACATTGCGAATTATTGTGAGGAGATACAAATGGCTGAACTTGAAAAGCTAGCGATGTATGTAAATGGAGGACGGGTGGAGCCAGTTTCAGGTGAATACTTTGAAAGCTTTAACCCCTTTACAGGTAAGCCCTGGGCGATGGTTGGACGTGGCGGCGAGGCAGACGCTAATCGGGCGGTGGAGGCGGCTAAGTCCGCTCTAGAAAATCCTGAATGGAGAGATTTAAACGCTACCCAACGCGGCCATTTACTCAGACGTTTGGGGGATTTAGCTGCCGAACATTCTGAACGTCTCGGAGCTTTAGAGGTTAAAGACAATGGTAAGTTGATTGCCGAAATGGGCATGCAATGTCAGTATTTGCCTCAATGGTATTATTATTTTGCCGGACTCGCCGACAAAATCGAAGGGGCGGTTTTGCCCATAGACAAGCCGGCCACGTTCACCTACACGCTTCAAGAACCACTCGGTGTTTGTGCTTTAATAACACCGTGGAATTCGCCACTATTATTATTGGCGTGGAAACTTGCCCCAGCTCTGGCAGCAGGGAATACCGTCGTTGTGAAACCATCTGAATTCACGTCGGCTTCAACATTGGCATTTGCTGATTTGGTTGAGGAGGCAGGTTTCCCTAAAGGAGTTTTCAACGTTATAACTGGGTTTGGTAAGGAGGTAGGAGAACCACTCGTTGTCCATCCGGATGTTGCAAAAGTGGCCTTTACGGGCGGGGTGCTAAGTGGAAGCCATGTATACCAGCAAGCTGCAGCTGGTTTGAAGAAGGTTGGCCTGGAGCTCGGCGGAAAGTCTCCAAATATAGTTTTTGATGACTGCAATATGGAAAATGCGGTTAAGGGAGCCATCTCTGGTATTTTTGCAGCTACTGGTCAGACCTGTATAGCGGGATCACGGTTGCTTGTTCAGAAAAGTATCCACGATGAGTTTGTTGAAAAGTTAGTTGATTTTGCCAAGACAGCTAAAATTGGTGACCCAATGGCAAATGAGACACAAGTGGGTCCAGTCACAACTATGCCGCAATACGAGAAAATTCTGAGCTACATGGATGTGGCGCGTGAGGATGGTGCTGAATGCTTGCTTGGGGGTGGAAAGGCTGAGCTCCCAGAGTGTGGTGATGGATGGTTTGTTCAGCCTACAATCTTTGCCGGTGTGAATAATAAAATGCGAATTGCTCAGGAAGAGGTTTTTGGCCCGGTATTATCGATCATTCCATTTGGAGATGAAGATGAGGCGGTGGCAATCGCCAATGATGTACTTTATGGTTTGGCCTCTGGGATTTGGACTAGTGATATCCGTAGGGCCATCGAGATTCCAAAGCTTATCAAGTCTGGTACTGTCTGGGTCAACATGTATCGAGCGGTGAGTTATGTAGCACCATTCGGAGGTTATAAACAGTCGGGGCTTGGTCGAGAAAGTGGCCAGCAGGCAATACAGGAATATCAGCAAACCAAAACAGTTTGGATTTCGACGGCAGCTGAAACACCTAACCCATTTGTGATGGGCTAGGAAAAAATGCCCCTCGACAATAACGTCGCGCTTGTTACGGGTGCGGGCTCAGGCGTTGGGCGTGCGTCAGTCGTAGCGCTGGTTAAAAAGGGCTTTAATATAGTTCTTACGGGACGGCGGCGTGAGAAACTTGAGGAAACGGTGTCTCTTTCTAACGGTTTAGAAGGACAGACATTAATAGTGCCATCCGATATAACGGTTAGCGAGGATGTTAATAATCTTTTTGAGCGGATTTTCACCGTTTACGGTCGGCTTGATCTTTTATTTAATAATGCGGGGCAGAATGTTCCGGGTGTTTTATTCGAAGACTTGACCCTTGATCAGTGGAAGTCCGTTATTGATGTCAATTTAACGGGGTCATTTTTGTGTGCACAGCATGCATTTAGAATGATGAAACAGCAAACCCCGATGGGAGGGCGAATCATCAATAACGGCTCTATCTCAGCGCACGCGCCACGACCCGATTCAGCACCCTACACATCAACAAAGCATGCAATTACTGGCCTCACTAAAACTTTGTCGTTGGACGGACGAAAGTATGATATCGCGGTAAGCCAAATCGATATTGGGAATGCGCTTACGGATATGGCTGCTCGAATGACCAGTGGTGTTAAGCAGGCTAATGGTGAAATCGCTGTTGAGCCAGTTATGGATGTAACGTCAGTAGCCGATGCAGTTGTGCATATTGCAACATTGCCACACAAAACAAACATCCAATTTATGACGATTATGGCGACAAAGATGCCATTTGTTGGCCGTGGTTAAGAAAGGCGTGAGCAATCTCTTCTTCCGTCACCTAAAATGAAATTTACTTCAGGTCATGTTGAGACTCTTAGGGGTATGGCTTGCATGTCCGCAGGTGTTCTCTTGTTAGCGACCCAAGATGCTATCACTAAATGGCTTACAGTCGATTTTCATGCTGGTGAGATTATGCTTTATCGAGGGATTTGGGCATTTCCTGTTCTTGCTGTTTTGGTCTATAGAAATGGTGGATTTTCGTCACTACGGTTATATAACCCGCAGGCTGTGTGGTGGCGTGGAATTATAGCTTTTCTCACGACCCTTTTCGTGACCCTGTCTTACGTAAAATTACCACTTGCTGAAGCCGCTGCTTTAATTTTTATGAGTCCAATTTTTCTTACAGCATTGGCGCCACTTTTGCTCAAAGAACATATTGGTTTTTACCGGTGGCTAGCGGTTTTTATAGGGTTCATTGGCGCGGTGCTGATGATCCAGCCCGGATCCAAAGCCTTTAATAGCTGGGTAATTTTCCCATTGATTGCGGCCATGTGCTCTGCCTATCGTGATATAATTACCCGGAAAATGGGCACTCAAGATAGTGCGACTACGGTGATGTTCTACACAAGTGTAGTGGTGCTGGTTGGCGGAGCGGCATCCCTTCCATTTGGTATCCGGTGGCCGTCTCTTGAACACTGGCTGCTTTTTGCTGTTGGTGGCACATTTAATAGCCTTGCCCACCTATTAATTGTGGTGTCTTTGCAACTTGCAGCGGGCGCCATAGTTTCACCTTTAAAATATCTTTCTTTGGTATGGGCAGCCATTATAGGGTACGTCATCTGGGGAGATATACCGGGAATGTTGAAAGTAATAGGCGCCGTTTTTGTCATAGCCGGGGGCTTAATCATTCTTTATCGAGAAACTAGGCAACAAATTGGGACCAAATAAAAACATATAGCGTTCCATATCGGCAGGGTCAGTCAGTATGCTGTGAATTCGGAGAATGCCGATTCCTCATTATTTGCAAATGCCTATATTCACTCGAGTATGAGAGATATTAATCCATCGGCAAGCTTTGGTTCGAACCAGGTTGACTTTGGGGGCATTACGTCGCCTGCGTCCGCAACTGCCATTAAATCGCTAAGGGACGTAGGGTAAAGAGCAAAAGCTACCGCCATTGTACCACTGTCAACTTTGTTTTGTAATTCGCCCATTCCGCGAATTCCCCCAATAAAATCAATGCGCTTATCGAGACGTGGATCGCCAATACCCAGTATAGGCGAGAGAATTTGTTTGGTTAGTATCGAAATATCGAGCGCAGCCACTGGATTGTCCACTCGCGGGGGTACTCTTAAGTTGAGGCTATACCATTGGCTGTCCAAGTACATAGTGTATTGACGGGGTCGCTCTGGTTTAGCTGGGTTTTTCAACGCAGTAACACTAAAAGGATGATTTAGTTGGTTGAGGAAATCCTCCGATGAAAGGCCATTTAAATCGTGTACTATGCGATTGTAATCAAGAATTTGAACCTCATTATCTGGGAAGCTAACGATAAGCAAGGACTCGTCCATACCCGCAGACTTGGCATATCCTTTATTAGCACGGCGCTTTTCAGCAACACGGGAAGCCGAAGCTGACCGGTGGTGCCCATCAGCGATATATATTGCTTCCATTCTGTCAAAAGCTGTATTCAAGGCATTGATATCATTTTGCTCATTTACCACCCAGATTGAGTGCTCAACGCCGTTCTCTGCCATAACACTACAGTTCGCATCATGTAGAACGATTTTGTCGATCGTGTTTCTAATATCCGGGTCATACTTGTGAGTTACCATTACAGGCCCCGTTTGTGCGTTGAGGGTCTCAATTTGACGAACCCGGTCATTCTCTTTGTCCGGGCGGGTTAATTCGTGACGGCGAATTCGATTTTCTTCATAAGCTTTTATAGACCCGGCTCCGACGATTCCAGTCTGTACATGCTTTTTCATTTTTAATTGGTATATATAGTAGGCTGGCTTTGGATCGCGTGTAAGGATGCCTTTGGAAATCATTTTATTGAAATTCTCAGAAGCCTTGGTATAGACCGTATTGTCGTGTGGGTCTGTTCCTTCGGGAAGGTCGATTTCAGCCCTAGATACGTGCAAAAATGACCACGGACGACCGATAGCCATCGCTCTAGCTTCTCCAAAAGTCACTACATCGTAAGGTGGAGCTATGACAGCGGAAGCAAATCCTTCCGCGGGTCGCAAACCTCGAAATGGGCGGATTAATGCTGCGTTTGTTGACATTCTATGTAATATCCTTATCCGATCTGACCATTGTCTGAATTTTGATTTTATGTCTCAATACCTTTTCTGCCAGTATTATAACGTCTTTTTACCTGATGCACTTGTAATACGAGGCAGAGCTTTTGAGTTTGTTGCAGCAATGCTATTTATTAAAATAAATTATTGGAGGACCTAGGATGTCGCCTAATCCTGGTATCTTTGAAGAAGGGCTTGAGAAAAACCCTGCTAACTACCAACCATTGACGCCGGTCAGCTTTCTTTGCTCGGCGGAAAAGGTTTATCCAAATAAGACAGCAGTTATTCACGGAGAGGAGCGTTATACTTACCGCGAGTTTGGTCAGCGCTGTCGTCGTTTAGCATCTGCACTTATGAGCCGCGGCGTTGGAGTGGGTGATGCGGTAGCTCTTATGTCTCCAAATACACCTCCGATGTTAGAGGCCCACTTCGGCGTTCCTATGTCCGGCGCAGTTTTAAATGCTCTTAATTTTCGGCTTGATGCTGAGACTATTGCCTTCATTCTCAATCACGGTGAGGCTAAGGTATTAATTACGGACCGCGAATTTTCTTCAATTATTGAAGAGGCCATAGCTAATTTGAATCGCGATATAATAGTAATTGATATTGACGACCAATTAGCGGATGGGGGCAAGTTACTTGGCGAAAAAAGCTATGAGGATTTTTTATTGGAAGGAGACCCCTCTTTCAATGGCTGGCCGCATAATGAATGGGATGCAATCTGCCTAAATTATACATCCGGTACTACCGGAAACCCCAAGGGTGTTGTCTATCATCATCGGGGTGCTTTTTTGAATTCAATGGGAGATATCGCTGTTTTGGGCTTGAACAGTAAAACGGTTTATCTATGGACGCTTCCAATGTTTCACTGTAACGGTTGGTGTTTCACATGGGCAGTAACAGCCATGGGTGGTACCCACGTTTGTTTACGGCAAATTGATACCAAACAAGTGTTTCCTATGATACGTGATCTTGGGGTAAACTTAGTCTGCGGAGCACCCATTGTGCTTAATATGTTGGTGCACGCTCCTGATGACCATAAAGTTGTGTTTCCGCAGACAGTCAATGTCTATACGGGCGGAGCGGCTCCACCCTCTGCCGTTATTGCTAGTATGGAACGTATGGGATTTAACGTAGTACATGCCTATGGTTTAACAGAGACGTATGGACCTAGTACGTACTGTGCTTGGCAAGAAAATTGGGCAGAATACGATCTAGATAAAAAAGCAGAAATGATGGCGCGACAAGGGGTTGGCATTCCAACCTTATTTGAACAATGTATAATGGATCCGAACACCATGCAGGCAGTCCCTTCTGATGGTAAAACAATTGGAGAGTTGATGATTCGTTCTAACACGGTAATGAAAGGCTATCTCAAAAATAGAGAGGCGACTGAGCAAGCATTTTTGGGCGGCTGGTTTCATACAGGGGACCTGGGTGTTGCGCATCCGGATGGATATGTGGAAATTAAAGACCGCTCAAAGGATATTATTATTTCTGGGGGTGAAAACATTTCCAGTTTGGAGATTGAAGAAACACTCTATAAGCATCCGAATGTTATGGAGGCGGCAGTAGTTGCAAAACCAGATGATAAATGGGGAGAAACACCGTGTGCCTTTGTTACCTTAAAACCAGATGCTGAACGGACTAATGCTGAAGATATTATCGCATTTTGTCGCGAGAACATGGCGCATTTTAAGGTGCCGAGAAATGTTCTTTTTGTCCATTACCTAAGACGTCTACCGGAAAGATTCAAAAGTACGTTTTACGCGATCGAGCTGAGAAAATTTAAAGTTTCAACTAATGAATTCAGCCTTACTTTTAGATCTCCGCTTATGATTACTAATTCTAGTGGGCTTTAGGAGATAATTTACGACTGCTCTGGCGTGAGGGAGAAGCGAGCCCCCAAGCTGACGCGTTTAGCCTCTGCACTATCGATAAAAATGTTTTTCAAAAATAGATTAATTACTCCTCTGGTGTTGCATGATATGTACCATCAAGCCCTAGAAATTCCTTTCCATTGTTACGGTAGAAAGATTTAGAATCAAAATCTTTCAACACTTGTAGCATTTTTGGCAAAGGGTGGTTTTCTTGCATTAGTTTTTCGATCACGTTTGTTGGTCCCACTTCATCTAGCATTTCAAAAGGCCCCCAGTTCCATGCGTAGCCCCATTTCATGGCACGGTCGATATTGACGATATCATCCGCAATCTCGGGAACGAGTCCCGCAGCGTAAACGAGTGTGCCACCCATTATCTCCCAAGCAAGATGTCCCTGTTCATCATCAATGAACATCGCCGATGGAACGGAGTGTGTCTTATCAATATCTACGGCATTTTTATTTCGCCAGGCTTGATCTATAAGGTCGTAAACTTCCGTCTTGCGCCCCCCATCTTTGAGCTTCTCGACACGATAAAATCCTGCTCCCGCCTTGCGTCCAAGTTGGCCACGTTTAAGCATTGCACGTTCAGGGGCTGGTAGTTTTGTGTACTCCATACATAGATCACCTGAGGGCAGGTTGGCTGCTAGGTTTTCGCCGACTAAATCCATTACATCAAGGCCAATCAAGTCAATCAGGCCATATAATCCAGTTACAGGTAGTCCCATTGGCGCGGACATTTGTGCATCTATGTCTTCCATAGAGAGTCCATTTTTAAGTGCTTCGCCAGCTCGATATAGGCCCATCATCATCCAGTAGCAGCCAATTCGATTGCCGATGAAATTGACGGTATCCTTGGCATTCACAACTCCTTTTCCAAGAGTATTTCGGCAAAACGCAGAGAGTGATGCAATGACGTCTGGCGATGTTTCCGCTCCAGGGACTAATTCTAAAAGACGCATTACTTTTACAGGGTTAAAGAAGTGGGTTACCGCGATGTCGCGTTTTAGGCGCTCGGGCATGCCTTCAGTGATAGCACGTAGCGGTATGCCGGAAGTGTTGGTAGAAACAATTGAACCATCCTTGCGGAGTGGCTCCAATTTTTCCATTATAACACGTTTAGTTTCTAGATTCTCGGAAACTGCCTCACAAATCCAGTCACACTCATCGATTTTGTGTATATCCTGTTCAATAGTACCAATTTCGATCCGATCGACTTTTTCAGGCGAGTCGATGGCAGGTGGACGTCCATTTTTGATACGATCTAGCGCGTTTTCAGCAGCATCCCGGTTGATCTCCAATAAGAGCACCTTTTTGTCACTCTGGGCGCATAATCCAGCAATTCCACTACCCATAGTGCCGCCGCCAATGACGGCTATTGTTTCAATCGTGCGTGCCATTTCTGAACTCCTAGATTAGTCTAACGAGCAATATAGAGTAGATACCTCTAGGAGTCGTTATGGTCACGCCAAAATTTCTTAAGTTCGATACGCTCAGCTTGCATGCAGGGCAGCAACCAGATCCGACGACGGGTGCTCGGGCGGTCCCAATTTACCAAACAACGTCCTATATGTTCGACGACACGGATCATGCCGCCTCACTCTACAATCTTGAGCGACCGGGCCATATTTATACCCGGTTATCTAATCCTACGGTAGCGGTGATGGAAGAACGTGTGGCTGCACTTGAGGGAGGAGTAGGGGCTGTGGCGACGGCAAGTGGTATGGCGGCCATTTTTCTTGCCATCGCAACTTTGATGGGCAAAGGCGGGCACATTGTTTCCTCAGGATCACTGTATGGTGGAACACATAATTTATTTAGCTATACTTTGCCGCGCTTTGGTATTTCTACAACTTTTGTCAATCCGCGGGATCTCGGGGCTTTCAAGGGTGCGATCACCGAAGATACGCGACTTATTTTTGGAGAGACACTCGGTAATCCGGGCATTGAAGTTATGGATATTCGTGCCGTAGCTGATATAGCACATGGTGCGGGTCTTCCATTGATGATCGATAGTACATTTACAACGCCTTACCTGATGAAGCCTTTCGAGTACGGCGCAGACATAGTGATGCATTCACTGACGAAGTATATTGGGGGTCATGGTATTGCTATTGGCGGTATTTTTATCGATTCTGGTCGTTTTGATTGGCTGGATTCTGGAAAATTCCCAACCTTAACAGAACCATATGAAGGTTATCACGACCTTAATTTTGCCGATGAGTTTGGAACACAGGCCCTTGTTATGCGGGCGAGGGCGGAAGGAATGAAGGATTTCGGCGCATGCATGAGTCCAGCTAATGCATTTTATATCCTGCAGGGTTTAGAAACTTTACCGCTACGGATGCAAAAGCATATTACGAATGCTCAGGCGGTGGCCGAATTTTTGGAAAAGCAGGAGCCTGTAGAGTGGGTTAACTATCCGGGACTTGTATCGCACCCAGATCATGGGCTTGCCAAGAGGTTAATCCCAAGAGGGCCCGGCGCTATGCTTAGTTTTGGCCTTAAGGGGGGGCGTGCGGCAGGGCGGAAATTTATAGAGACGGTAAAACTAGCTTCCCACCTAGCTAATGTAGGTGATGCAAAAACTCTTGTCATCCATCCGGCTTCTACCACACACCAGCAGATGAGTGTGGAGGCACTCAGGGCGGCAGGTATAGGCGAAGGTATGATCCGCTTGTCCGTAGGCATAGAGGACGTTGATGATATCTTAGGGGATTTGAAGCAGGCGATCCGCGCCTCACAGAAAATTTGAGAGGGGGGTAGCCATGGATGTGATAGTTTCCGGTAGGTCTGTCCACGTCTCTACTGGTGGTCGCGTTCACGCCATTGGGGAACCAGCTGTTATTTTGGTACACGGCGCTGGGCTCGATCGTACTATTTGGCAAATGCAAACCCGCAACATCGCATTTCAAGGGCGCCAAGTTTATGCTGTTGATCTTCCAGGACATGGGCGCTCCGAAGGCCCAGTGTTGGAAACAATCACCGAAATGGCAGACTGGTTAATCAATTTGATGGATGAGATAAACCTAGAAATTGCTACGTTAATGGGCCATTCCATGGGATCCCTAATTATCCTTGATGCTGCTGCACGCTATTCTAATCGCCTGGAAAGGTTGGTTTTGACAGGTGTCGCGGAAACAATGCCTGTGCACCCTGACCTTCTAAGTGCCGCCAACACTAATAAGCCTCTAGCTCCAGAATTAATCGTTTATTGGGGCTTAGGTGACCAGGCGCAAATAGGGGGCCATCCCTTGCCTGGACTATGGGTCCATGGTGCTAGTGAGGTGTTATTAAAAAACGCTAAAATGGGAGTGCTGGGTAATGATTTGGCAGCGTGTGACAATTATGGAGATGCGAAGCATAGTGGCGTAAAGGTAACCTGCCCAACCTATTTCGTTCTTGGGCAGGACGACAAAATGACCCCGATTGAAAGTGGTCAAAGCCTTGCGGCTGCGATTGACCAGTCAGAGGTCTATATTTTGGAGAAATGTGGACACATGATGATGCTTGAGCGGCCAAATGAAATGTATAAGGTCTTGCGTAGTTTGATTTTCTGATGTGGACGAGCCTACAAAGTGTTTGGATATTGTTCTCCCATAGTGCTTCAGAAAATGTTTGTTTCACGCACAGTGTGTCCGGTTAGTATACGCTCTGCTGATAATTCGGAAAAATCAATACTCATAAAATCACCTGTGGTGATAAGCTCAGCAATTGCGCGGCCAATGGCAGGGCTTTGCTGGATGCCATGACCGGAGAAACCATTAGCAAAATAAAGATTGGAAACGGGAGGTAAGGGCCCTAGAAGGGCGTTCTGATCCAATGTATTATACGCGTAATGTCCAGCCCAGGCATTGACTAGCTTAATAGCTTCAAAAGCTGGGACGCGGTTGGCTAGCGTCGGCCAGATGATATTCTCGAAAAGATCGTAGGAGACATCAAAATCATCACAGGTAGGGTCTTGATCTTCGGGAGGTGAAACGCCGGTAAGGAAATAGTTACCTTCAGGCCTGCAGAAAACTCCGTTTGGATCGAAGAATAAGGGCGAGTTAGTAATTTTTGCTTTCTCGCGGCAGTCGAAAACGTAGACAATCCTTTTCCGTGGCTCAACAGGAAGGGTTTGACCTGCCATGGTTGCTATCGAGTTAGCGGCTGGCCCCGCAGCATTTACTGCGCAGCCGCAAGAGATCTTTCGTCCATCGACGAGCCTAACGCCTTTTACTTGACCGTTTGATACATCAAGGTCTGACACCTCGGCCGCCACATAATGGACACCTCGGGATTTGGCTTCAGAAATGTAAAGATTTAAAAGAGAATATGGGTCAAACCACCCTTCTCCGGAAAGACCTAAACACGCGAGTTCTATCCCCTTGGTCGACATCCATGGGAATCGTTGGGTGATTTGTTCTGGGCTAAGAAGAGCACTTTCGGTACCAAGTGATTGTTGGATTTTATAATTTGCGCGGAGAGCCGTTGCTCCGTGACTACTTGCCGTAATTAAGTAACCACTTTCGTCAAAGCCAATATCTCCCAGCGTGCCGAATTTCGCGCGTGCCTTTTTTATGAAATCAATACTGAAAGCCGAGGCAAGAATATTGACTGGTGTTGAGAATTGTTGACGGATCGAAGCTAAAGATAGAGTTGTTGAGCATTTGGTATAGCTTGGGTCCTTTTCGATCACTAGGACTGAGCCAGGAAAGGTTGTGCTCCGGGAGAGGAAAAAAGCTATTGATGAGCCAATTGCTGCACCCCCAATAATCACAACATCGTAGGATGCTCTCATGGTACTTAGCTAACCTAAATATTTCATATCCCTTAGTATAGTCATAACTAGCATTACGGCAAAAGTTGTCATTGTTGCTGCAAAGACGTGACGACGAAGTATAAAGAAGATTGAAAAGCCTGCTACCATGGCCATTGCACGATCAAATGTTGGAGTATCAGCTAAAATACCGATTGGCAAAAGAAGGATACGGGCTACTAGACCAGCTAGCATTGCGTATGCCACGCAGTTCAGCCATTGGAAAACCGCCCCTTCCGGATCTATGTGAACGGCGATAGCAGTTCCTAGGATGCGCCAAATTAGGGTGCCAAAGAAACAAAGCCCTGTTATTCCCCACAAGCTAGCACTACCCCAGAGATCGAGTGATATGGTCATGGCCATTTCTTCTTGGCATGGTCGAGGAGGAAGGCCGCTGTACCGGCGATTAAGCCAGTTAAAGGTATAGCCCAATCCGTCGTTAATTTATGGAGTAGTGGGCCAGTGAACGACCCAAGAATAACAGCAATTATGCAGTTTCGTTGGCGCACAGACGAAAATACAAAAAGAAAATAAGCGGGATTCATTAGAATTAGCGCTATGGTTACAGCAGATGGCATTGTTCCGGCAAGGGTGTAACCGAGTACTGTGCCTATTGTGCCACCAACAAGGCAAATAGCGCCGATACCCATAAAATATGGGTAGCGTTGGTTCAGTTCTATAATTGGCGCGTGGCGCATAAAAACAGTCCAGATGTTGATCGACATAATTTGCGCAGCGAGATAACGGGTCCAACGGGCGCGACCATCGCCTTGGAACCAAGGTATGGTTACCAGTGCCATGGGTAAAAAGCGCATATTCCCCATGGAGGAGGCGACCAAAATAGCGAGAACAGGTGCTCCCATTGCCCATAATTCGGCCATAGCGACTTGGCCAGGTAATCCCCATAGGCCAATGGAAAGAGCTACGCTTACATCTAAGGATAAGCCGCTATCTCTGGCCAAGGAGCCGAATCCTGTCATGGCCGATGTAACTAGAATGGCTGGCATACCGGCAGCTTCACGGACCCCTCCCCAAAAGGCTTGGTTAGAACCAGAAAAATTTCGCGTGGCGATATCGGGGATTGTTTCTTTCAAAGTTTTTTTACTTTAATTAATTGGTTTAACTATAAGAAAATATCGATCATTTTGGAAAATTATAAGATAAATTTCACAAAAATTGTTACTGGGGCTATTTTGGTTTAGCTTTTTTGTTGAAAGTTGATGATTAATATCATGCCGGGAGTAAATATCGATGATTGTCGTAAAAAGCAAAGTAGTCTTGGTCCTAAAAAAGTGAAGCAGCTCATTTGCGAGTTTGCAGCGGGTGAGTACTTAGAACGCCGTAGTGCAGGGTGACGCTATAATTATAAGGAGACAGATAAGTGACTTCCCAACTCAAAACTGAGCATGGTGATGCGGGAGGCGAGGTAGCCGTTATCGCTGAATTGATTGAAAAGGCGCGCATAGCTATGACGATGTATGAAAGGGCGGATCAGGCACGCGTCGATGAGGCCGTGACTGCTTTGGCATGGTCCATTTATAAACCTAACCGAGCGGCGGAGCTTGCTGAATTTGCAGTCGCTGATACCGGATTAGGCAACGTTGAAAGTAAGATTATCAAGAATCAAAGGAAGACCTTTGGCTGTCTGCGAGACTTGATGCGGGTGCGGACTGTCGGTGTCATTGAGGATTTACCAGAAAAGGGTCTGGTAAAATATGCCAAGCCTGTTGGGGTAGTTACAGCTATTGCGCCTTCAACGAACCCCGCAGCGACGCCCGTGAATAAGGCCATGTTTGCGATTAAGGGTCGAAATGCCGTCATAGTAGCTCCATCGCCAGCAGGTAGAAAGACTACAACCAAAACCTGTGAGTATATGCGCGGAGAACTTGAAAGGATTGGGTTGCCAGCGGATCTCGTACAGGTCTTGCCAGCACCGGTTAACAAAGTACTTACTCAAGAATTAATGAACCAATCGGATCTTGTGGTCTGCACGGGCTCCCAAAATAATGTACGACGAGCGTATTCGTCTGGCACCCCTGCTATCGGTGTGGGCGCTGGCAACGTGCCGGTAATTATCGATTCGACTGCCGACCTTTCTGATGCGGCGGAGAAAAATGCTTTGATAATGCTACGTCCTGCTCATCGGAAAATTCTATTACCATTGTTGAAGATGTTTACGAAGATGCAATCAAAGCGTTGCAGACAGTAGGTGGCTATCTTTGCTCAGCTTCAGATAAGAAACGCATCCAGGACACGCTTTGGGTTGATGGACATCTTAATCGTAGTGTCATAGCCAAAGATGCGGACGTTTTTGCTCGAACGTGTGACCTTCCAGAAGGTGCTAACTCGGCAAAGTTTTTTATGGTTGAGGATGAGATGCTTGTTGGAAAGGATAAGCCGTTCTCGGATGAGAAACTTTCGCTAGCATTAACAATTTATAGGGCAAAAAATTTTTCAGAGGCAAAGGCGCACGTGCAAAATATTCTAGATTTTGTTGGTATGGGCCACTCAGTGGGTATTCATACTCGTAATCAAGAACATGCAAGGGAGTTGGCAGAGGATTTACGTGTTGTCCGCGTATTAGTCAATCAAGCGCATACATTTGGAAACGGTGGAAGCTTTGATAATGGACTAAATTTCACGCTTTCTATGGGTTGTGGAACTTGGGCTGGTAATTCGATAAGTGAAAATCTCAACTACAGAAATTTTATCAACGTTACGCATTTGGTTCGTACTATTCCTGAGGACAAACCGGCAGAAGAGGAAATGTTTGGCGAATATTGGAAAAAATACGGGAAATGATCTTATGAATTTTGAGGAATTTGCTGCTAAGCCAATCTTAGCCAACGCCGGGATTCGGGTCCCAAAAAGCATTCTGTGTGAAACGCCAGATGAGGTCGCGCGAGCAGCACACGATATAGGTCGTTGCGTTGTTAAGGCACAGGTTCCAGTAGGAAAACGTGGTAAGGCCGGAGGAATACAGTTAGCCAATTCAGTGAACGACGCTAAAAAGCATGCTCAAAATATTATCGGTATGAAGATAAACGGTTATGTCGTTGATAAAGTATTAGTCGAGGCGCAGTCGAATATAATACGCGAGTTTTACGCTGCCATACTTAACGATCCCGTCACACAAACACCACTCGTTATGTTCTCGACCGAAGGGGGGATGGATATTGAGGAGGTAGCGGCGAGTCAGCCGGACAAAATCAAGCAAGCAAAAATTGACGTGCGTCATGGGCTATCGCTGACGCAAGCGTTTGGACTGGTTGAAGACTTGGAATTAAGCGGCGCCAATGAGGAGGTCGCGAAAGTTTTGATCAAACTATATAGTGCGTACAGAAAAAATGATGCTGAATTGCTCGAAATAAATCCATTGGTACTTAATAGTTCGAGAAGCTTGGAGGCCCTCGACTGCAAATTTGTATTAGATGATTCCGCAGTTAAACGGCAGCCAGACTTAGTGGCTATAGGGACCCCGGAAAAGTTGACGGAACTTGAAAAACGTGGCGAGCAACATGGTATCAAATACGTTGAACTTAATGGGAATGTAGTTGTTTTGGCCAATGGTGCTGGATTGACTATGACCACTATGGATGTAGTACGTCACTATGGCGGCGAACCAGCTAATTTCTGTGAAATTGGAGGAGAGGCGTATACAAAGGGTAGGGCGGCACTTGAACTGGTGTTGGCGAAACCAGGGATAAAAAGCTTGGTAGTAAATTTCTGTGGCGCTTTTGCGCGCTGTGATGTGATGATGGAGGGGCTTCTGGAGGCATGGGTTTCGTTAAAGCCTAGAATTCCTGTGTTTTTCTCTATTGCAGGGACCGGTGATGAGGAGGCAATTATCATGCTGAAGAAGACACTAAACTTAGATCCACTACCAAACATTGATGAAGCGTGTAAGGCGGCTGTTAAAGCGGCCGAGGGGCAATAGGTTGATGCATATCTGTCGGAAAAACCACAGCGTTATTATTCAAGGTATTACAGGTAAGCAAGGAACCTTCTGGACCGAGCAGATGCAGGAATACGGGACCAGGGTGATTGGTGGCGTGAACCCAAAAAAGGCGGGAGCTAAGCATTGCGGCGTGCCCGTGTATGGATCGGTAGTTGATGCCGCTAGGGAGGTTAAGGTTGATGCGACAGTTATGTTCATTCCGCCATTGGGTGTTAAATTTGCTGCGTTGGACGCTATTGAGGCAGGTGCAAAGCTCATAGTTTGTCTTACAGAGCATATCCCTATTCAGGATCTGATGTATTTTATGGCGGCGGCGGATGAAGCAGGTGCCACTATCATTGGGCCCAATACAGCGGGGACGGTGACAGTTGGTGAATGTTTCTTGGGATTTATGCCTGCTTTTAATACCCGTATCTTCCAGCCCGGTAATATCGGAGTTATCTCGCGCTCAGGTTCATTAGCCACTCTTATATGCCAAATTTTAACTGGTTCCGGTTTAGGCGTTCGAGCCTTTCTTGGAATTGGGGGTGATCCTATAATTGGCACTACGACTCTTGATGCGCTTAAGGCACTTGATAATTTTGAGGGTGTTGAAGCAATAGCCATGGTTGGCGAAATTGGGGGAGTTATGGAAGAAGAAGCAGCAGAATATGCAAAGACCATGTCGAAGCCAATAGCAGCTTTTATTGCTGGAGGTGCTGCGCCAATTGGCAAAAAAATGGGGCATGCAGGTGCTATTGTTATAGGAGATAAAGGCAGTTATTCATCGAAGAAAAACGCTCTTGAGAAGGCAGGTGTAAATGTTATCGACACACCTATGAAGATGGGAGAGGCCTTGCGTACAGGATTGGCCTGATAGCCAGGAAAATGTAATCATGAATTAATCTGAATCTATCTATATAGCGGTACTATTTCGTCATTTGTCTAGAGTAAGTCGTTGATTACAGCGTAAAGGGGGTAATAGAAAGTTATGAGTCAAGATAACAACATTACAGCGGAGGCGCTGAAAAAAGGGGCATCTAAGCTCATTGACCTATTACGTATCCGCACATTACCTATTGGCATGAAGTTGTTTGGCGAAGAAGCAGAAATGATGGCTATAAAGGGCATTAGGGTGCCGACGGAGGGCTTTCATTTCACTATGTGCCAAATGGTCGGACAAGTTAGAACAGCTGGGTTTACATTAGGTATTCGTCATGAGAATACTCGCTTAAACTCCAACTGCGGAGGTATAGTCGGTTTGAATAGGCCAAGTGATACCTACCTTAGCGGTGAACACATGGATGGCGTATGGTTTGAAAACCGTGAGGCGGCCAGGGCGCATCAGGCAGAAATGATACGTGTTGAACCTACATAAAACGGTCTATGCGTTTCACCATTACGGTCCGAACGGCTTGAACCGCCAGATATAGTTTTGTTTTATGCTACGCCCGCGCAAACAATCCTTTTTGTCAATGGTTTACAGTGGAAAAGGTACAAGCGTTACGACATGACTATTACAGGGGAAAGCGCATGCTCTGATAGTTGGGGGCGCGCTCTTGCGACGCGGGAGACGTCTATTTCAATTCCCTGCTACGCCGAGCGTCGCTTCGGTGGGGTCGCTGACGACGAAATGTTGTTGGCTATGCCCCCGGACGAATTCTTACGGGGTATAGAAGGTGTTGAGGGTATTAGCGAAGTTGGTTTGCGTTTTCCTATTCCACCGTATGGAACACAGATGGATCCCGGTATGGGTATGGGGAGGAACTATTCGGAGGACTTAAAATAACGGGAGTAAATGCGCATCAATGCTTATAGACTAGGCGTGTTGATGAGCGGTGCCTTTGTGTTTAACCCTGAAGTTGTGATTATAATTATACGGAATGCCGCTCTTGCGGAATTATTATCACTTGTAAAACAATTTTCTATTGAAGTGAGGTTTATTTTGGTTATTTTGCGAACGATATTTCCGTTTTGGGATGTATCACAGTACATGCAGTAACAGTCACAGTAGGAAAAGGTTGCGGAGATAACCGGCGATGTCTGTTAAACAGCGGTTCTGCATATATTTTTTAGTTAGTTTTTTTAGTTTTTGTTTAAATACTACAGCGTTTACACAAAACCAGGATGATAACCATGGATATCACTCTGGCAAATTTATCCAGACGCTCGCCCAAAGGGCACTTGATTCGTTGACCGACCGACAAGTACCACGGCATGTACGTATTGAACGATTTCGGGCGTTATTCGATGATTTTTTCGCAGTTCGTTCTATCGGAAAACGAGTGCTTGGCCGTTTTTGGCGAAAAGCTAGTTCGAGCCAGCGTATGGATTACCAAAAATATTTTGAGCGGTTAATGGTAGTAGCGTATGTCGACCGGTTCGCAAATTATACGGGCAAGGGACTTATTATTGAGGGTAATCGCATTGAGGATGGAGTGATTGCAACCGTTTTTTCTAAGCTTTATCGTAAAAATAATAAAAAACCAGTTCGTATTGATTGGATTGTTGGAAACAGCGGGACGGTTTTCAAGGTTGTAGACGTGAAGGTAGAAGGTGTTTCAATGACTGCAACTTTACGGTCGGAGTTTACCGCCATTATCCGTCAACATAATGGTAAAATTACAGGGTTGATACGAGAACTTGAAAAAAAGACAAAAGAACTTTCTGCCAATTTAGATTAGTGGATCGCATCTCAAATTTTAATTTGTCCACTTAAAAGATAATAACGATACCACGCAAACTCTTAACGAAAGCTAGAACTTGGCGTCTAAAGGCTAGCAATGGGGCTATGCTAGAATTGTTTAGAAATGATAATAAATCGGAAATTGGTGGGTCTGTGAGGGAAACATTAATTTTCGACTCAATTTATTTAAGGGCGTCATATAAAAATGCCGTTTGATTGGTTCCCAGTCTTGTTAGCATTAACATCGGCCTTGTTGTTTGCTATTGGAGCTCATTTTCAACACGTTGGTCTATCTGATCTACATTCGCGTACTGGAACAGCAATATCTATTTCGACGGCAGCTCTATTTCATTGGCTTCTATCACCTATATTCCTTGATCCATCGTATTTTTTGAAGCCCGCTGTTTTTATATTTGTTTTAGTTGGGATTTTCAGACCGTCTCTTTCAGCCAATTTATCGGTTGCTGCTACAAGGTTTTTAGGACCGACCCTTTCTAGCACGCTCAGTTCTACTTCTCCCCTTTTTGGGGCAGCTCTAGGTATTTGGTGGTTAGGGGAGGTTTTGACCTGGCAAATTGGTATAGGCACTTTCGGTATTGTTGGTGCGATAATTTTGCTATCACTTGGAAAGGTCCGCGACGTTAATTCTCACTGGCCCCTTTGGGCCTTGGCGCTACCTGTTGGAGCAGCGTTTATCCGTTCGCTCGCGCATGTTTTTTCAAAGATTGGTATGGAGGATATACCAGACCCCTATTTTGCGGGGCTTGTCGGTTTTACTGTGTCCGCTTTAATCGCAACAGCATCACTATGGATCGGTTCAAAGCCATCACCCGTTCTTTGGAATAGGCCGGGCTCTAGGTGGTTTGCGGGCGCAGGAGTGATGTTTGGCTCGGCTATTATTTCTCTTAACACAGCACTTTTGCATGGTAACATCACTACTGTAGTTCCTGTGGTAGCTTTGTCACCGATTTTTTCAATGCTGCTAAGTATCTTTGTGTTTAGACGTGAACGTTTGACCATACGGAGCGTAATTGCGGTTTTGATCGTGGTGCCATCGGTAATTTTTATAACGTTAAGTTGAAATTAGTAATATTTTTCAACTAAAGCCCAAGCTACATCAGAGCGTTCACGTGCCACGCCTCCAAAGTCCAATGCTTTTTTTGACGAAGCGTTACCATCAAGGCCTCGCTTATAAACTCCCTGAATGATCGCGGCACTACGGAATAGAGAAAAGGCAATGTAGAAGTAGTAGTCTTCTACGTTATCACGCCGAGCGTGATAACAATAGCGCTCGAGGAACTCATCTTCAGTAGGAATGCCAAGTTCTTTATGATTAAGTGACGCAAATTCACCCGTAGTCGAAACCTGGCCATGGTAGTTGGCACAACAGTAACCTAAATCTGCTAGGGGGTGACCCAATGTAGAGAGCTCCCAATCTAAAACAGCATTTATCCTAGGTTCAATTGTAAGAGCAATGGTATTACCAGGACGGTAATCGCCATGGACAATTGATATTGAGTGGTCGGTCGGTAGGTTCAGTGGGAGCCATTCAATAAGCTTGCTCATAGTAGCTATATCTTCAGTTTTAGAGGCTTCGTATTGTTTTGACCAACGTTTGACTTGGCGTTCTATGTAGCCTTCAGGTCGACCGAAATCAGATAGCCCCATACTTTTAAAATCAAGCGAATGTAGAGTAGCCAGTATGCGAATAAAGTCTTCAAAAAAAATAGCGCGATTTTTAGGGCTCAGTGTGGGGAGCCCTGGGTCATGGAAAACTCGACCTTTGATCATCTCCATTAAAAAAAATTCAGTGCCTATTATCGATGTATCGTCACAAAATAGAAAAGTGGTTGGGACCGGTACGTCGGAATTTTTTAATGCCGACATAATACGATATTCGCGGTCGATGGCATGTGCCGAAGGTAGAAGATCTCCGGGAGGCTTTTTACGCAAGACGTATTTTTTGCCTTCAGCAGAGATTAGGTAAGTGGGATTACTTTGGCCGTCAGGAAATTGGCGTACTTCCATGTGACGAGAAAAGCCTTTAATTTTGCTAACTAGATATTTATTTAGGTTTGACTCGTTGATGCGAAGAGTGTCTTTCATCGGGGCAGCGTGTAACTCATCAGAAATAAATGTAGTCATTAATCATCCCAAGCCCATTGCTGTTACACCGCCATCCACTACTAATGTTTGACCCGTGGTCCAGGCCCCTGCCTGAGAAGCCAGGTATATTGCCAACCCTGCAATGTCTCTAGGATCACCTAACCGACGAAGCGGGGTTTCAGCAGTGCGTTTATGTGCGAGTTTGGGGTTTTCCCACAGTGCGCGAGCAAAATCAGTTTTAACTAATCCTGGTGCAATGCAATTAACACGAACGTTTGATGGGCCTAGTTCAACCGCTAAGTTTCGGGCCATCTGCATATCTGCTGCCTTAGATATGGCGTAGGCTCCTAAATTCAAGCTACCACGTAATCCTCCAATAGAGGAAATGATAATAATTACACCATCTTTTCTCTGGGCCATTTCAGGGCCTACCATCTGTGCCATCCACTGGTTTGACTTAACATTTGTGGCCATGACTTTTTCAAAAGCGTGGTCAGGAGTTTCCATTGTTGGCCCGAGGTAGGGGTTTACTGCTGCGTTTGATACCAAGATATCAATATGCTTCCAATTCTTACGAGTTTGTGAGAACAAATTTTTAAGTGCTGCTTTTTTCGATATATTACATGGTATTGCAATCGCTTCTCCTCCAACAGAATTTATCTCCGTCGCTACTTTCTTACATGCGTCAACCTTCCTAGATGAAATAACAACACGAGCCCCGTGCATCGCCATCTCTGACGCTATTGCTCTACCTATACCTCTCGTTGACCCGGTTACGACCGCAACCTTGTTGGTTAAATCGAACAAACTCATAGATTTTCCTCTTCTATAAAATTATTCACTAGCGAAGGAAGAATGGTATATATGTGTTAAAGATGGTCAAGAGGCGGTAGCGAGATCAAGTTACTATACATCTTTATAATGTATGCATAGGGCATAGATAGGAGGGAAGCTCCATCATAGATTATTTACAATATCTAATTTTGGCTACTACAGCTGATGGGGACTACTATGCACTGTGTGTTCATAGTATTATAGCAGCTACACAATAAAAGATGAACTAATGATAGTTTCTACTTTTAAGGCAGAAGATGGAATGCGCCGTTGTAAATGGTGTGAAGCATCACCGGCATTACGACATTACCATGATTTTGAATGGGGATTTCCTGTCAAAAATGACCAGTATTTGTTTGAGAAGCTGTGCTTGGAAAGCTTTCAATCAGGTTTAAGTTGGCGAACTATCCTAGATAAGCGGGATAATTTGCGTGTAGCCTTTCATAATTTTGATCTTAATAGGATTTCGCAATTTCGGTCGAGTGATGTCGAACAGTTACTTAAAAATAAAGGTATCATTCGGCATCGCGGGAAAATTGAGGCTGTAATTAACAATGCGAAACGGGCCGAGGAAATTATTAGAAATTTTGGGTCTCTTGCGGCGTTTCTGTGGTTTTATGAGCCTCGATTAATTTCTAAATACGAACCTAAGAGAGTTTCGACATCAACAAAGTCTGTAGCCTTATCAAGAAATCTTAAAAATATGGGATGGAAATTTATCGGTCCCACGACAATTTATTCGTTTATGCAATCTATGGGAATGATCAATGATCATGCAGCTGAGTGCGTAATTAATAAAAAGGTTGAATGCGCTCGAAAAAATTTTAGGCGTCCTTTATACATTCGCGCAGCACTTAAAAATTCACCTCGTTAACGGTTTATACTTTATTCGGTGTGGTTCGATTGCTGAGTCGCCGAGGCGGCGTTTTTTGTCTTCTTCGTATGCTTCAAAATTTCCTTCAAACCACTCTACGTGACTATCACCTTCGAAGGCTAAGATATGAGTAGCTAATCGGTTAAGAAACCAGCGGTCGTGGCTAATTACCACCGCGCAACCTGCAAATTCTTCTAATGCGTCTTCAAGGGCACGTAAGGTCTCCACGTCGAGGTCATTAGTTGGTTCATCGAGCAAAAGTACATTAGCTCCAGATTTTAGCATCTTTGCGAGATGGACTCTGTTCCTCTCCCCCCCAGAAAGCTGGCCAACTTTTTTTTGTTGGTCCCCTCCCTTGAAGTTGAATTGAGCCACGTATGCCCGGCTTTGCATATTTCGGTTGCCGAGGGAAATTTCATCATGACCATCGGAGATTTCTTCCCAAACAGTTTTACTATCATCTAGCGAATCACGCGATTGATCAATATAGCCTAGTTTTGACGTCTCACCGAGGCGGACAACCCCCTCGTCAAGGTTTTCTTGGCCCGTAATAATGTTAAAAAGAGTTGTTTTTCCTGCGCCGTTTGGACCAATTACGCCGACGATACCTCCTGGTGGCAGCTTGAATGTTAGGTTCTCGATTAACAATTTTTTGTCAAAACCTTTTGATAGTCCTCTCACTTCAATCACTAGGTCCCCGAGACGTGGAGCAGGAGGGATTACAATTTGGGCAGTATCTGGAGAACGATTAGCAGATTTCTCTAATAACTCATCGTAGGCTGTAATTCTTGCCTTAGATTTTGCTTGACGTGCACGGGGCGATTGCCGAATCCATTCTAACTCGTGCTTAAGAGTACGTTGTCGTGCTGATTCCTCCCGCTCTTCTTGGGCTAACCTTTTTTGTTTTTGTTCTAACCAAGCAGAATAATTACCCTCGTAAGGAATGCCTAGCCCACGGTCGAGTTCTAATATCCAACCAGTAACGTTGTCGAGAAAATAACGGTCGTGTGTTACCATTAAAACCGTCCCCGAATATTCTCGCAAGTGCCGTTCTAGCCAGGCAACTGACTCCGCATCTAAATGATTGGTAGGCTCATCCAAAAGAAGGACCTCGGGATTTTGTAGTAAAAGCCTACAAAGTGCTACGCGCCGGCGTTCTCCGCCCGATAGGTGAGATACATTTGCATCCGCTGGAGGACAACGCAGTGCGTCCATAGCTATTTCAATTGTGCGCTCAAGTTCCCAGCCATCGGTTGCATCGATTTTTTCTTGTAATTCGCCTTGTTCTTCTAACAGCGTGTTTATTTCGTCATCGTCTAGAGCTTCGCCAAACTTGGCTGAAATTTCATTGAAGCGGTCAAGTAGGTCTTTGATTTCTCCTAAACCTGTTGTGACATTTTCTCCAACTGTTTTAACAGGATCTAGCGATGGTTCTTGCTCAAGGTAGCCGACCCGGACGCCCTCCGCTGCCCAGGCCTCTCCACTAGAAGGTTCTTCTATACCAGCCATCATTCTCATCAAGGTAGATTTTCCGGCACCGTTTACACCTAAAACGCCAATTTTTGCGTTTGGAAGAAAGGATAATGTAACGCCCTTTAGAATCTCCTTACCGCCGGGAAAGGTTTTCGATAAATTTTTCATTACGTATGAGTACTGATAACTCGCCATGGTTCCTCGCTGTGACGATAGTTCTTTTAATAGGTGAAGTGTTTTTTCTCCAACGACTTGTAACGAAAACCGTTTGATGGTGCAAATTAAGGTTAAAGCGATGTGAAGATATTATTATGCATAAAAAATTGTAGCCTTATGGTTGAGAATTTGTTGGCTGATACTATCGTATGACGCGACGGATAATAATTTTGAGAGGATACAAAGAGGGTCATTTAATTGCGTTAACAAGACCGTCAAAGCGACATAGCGTTGCTAGGCAATTACTTCAAGAATACCATATTATTTATAGAATATGCTACTTCGGGTTTTTGGAAGGAACTATTAAATGCAGCGTTCGAAGAGTGTAGGGGGTGAAGTTGGAGGACCTAATAAAGAATGGTCGGGAAACCCGAAATCTAAGTCTTCTGGTCAGTTGCGAAGGACACCGGCATCTCTATTAATTTTAGCAGCTTTATTCTGTGGTATAGGCTATTTCGGTTATGAAGAGTTAATGGAGCGTTTAGCATTTTTGCATGAAGAAGATGCGCGAATCCAATCCAATATGGTGATGGTATCTAGCCGAGTTTCAGGTTGGGCCACAAGTGTGGTTGTACGTGAAGGTTCTCCCGTTAATAAGGGAACTGTATTGGCTAGCATTGATCAGCGCGAATCAAGGGCTCTCATCGACGAGCTTACCGCACAACTTGAGGCCGTTGAAGCAGAGGAACTACGGTTGCGTGCAGAACAAGATCTTGTGCGAAAGCAGACGGAAAGCCGCTTAAATTCGGTCCGTTTAGCTTTAAGTGCGGCGCAAGTCACTGTCTCCAGTCTTGAGCCACAATTACAATTGGCAAAGCGTGATTTTGAACGCAACCAGAAGTTATTCCGGCAAAGAGTAATTTCAAGACGTCAGCTTGATCAATCTGAAGAACGGCAGCAACGCATAGAGCGCGAACATCGTATTGCAGCGGCCAATCTCGAAAGTGCGGAAGCCAAGGTTAAGGAAGCAAAGGTAGAGCGAGTGCGAGTTCAAATTTTGGCCGGTGAATACGCGGTGCTGAGTAAGCAGGGAGCAGAAACAAAAGCTAAAATCCGGCGCCAACGCTTTGACCTTGAGGATCGTATTATTAAGAGCCCTATAAAAGGTGTCGTTGATCGAATATTTGTTGAAGTTGGTGAATATGTTGCGCCTGGACAACGATTTATGTTAGTGCATGATCCATCCCACATCTGGGTTGAGGCTAATATAAAAGAAACTGAAGTTCGTCGGCTTATGCTTGGTCAGAAGGTAGAAGTTAGTGTAGATGCCTATCCTGATGAGATGTTTGAGGGGGAGATTGAGCGAATCGGGGACGCTGCCACGAGCGCGTTCGCATTGTTGCCGAGCCCTAATCCCAGCGGTAACTTTACCAAGATTACCCAGCGCATTCCAATCCGCATCGCTATCGAACAGCGAGAGGGCAAACTTCGACCTGGCATGATGGTTGAGATAAAAATTGTCACCGGAGGCTGACACCAATCGCGAAATTGAGGAAAAGTTTAGGCGGTTCGGGCCATCATATCGTTGGTTCGTGACCGTAGGTGGCTTGGTTGGGTCCATGTCAATGGTTCTTTCTGGAACAATGGTCAATGTAGCCGTGCCGAGTATTATGGGTGCTTTTGGAGTTGGCCAAGACCTCGCCCAATGGGTAGCAACAGCGTTTCTTACAACTATGGTCGCTAGCCAGTTATTAAATTCCTGGATGGTGCAAGCGTTCGGGCAACGCACTACCTATAGTCTAGCCTTACTCTTATTTTGTTTAGGGGCCTTCGTTTGTGCTGCGGCACCAAATATAGAAACGCTGATTTTAGGTCGGATTATGCAGGGAATTTCTGCAGGTTTAATCCAGCCCTTAGTTTTGGCAACCGTAGTTATGGTGTTTCCTGCGGAGCGAAGAGGCATGGCTATTGGTGTCTATGGCATGGGTGTTACCTTAGTGCCAAGTTTTGGACCATTTGTGGGAGGTTTAGCTATTGATGCAATGTCTTGGCGGGACATTTTTTTTGTACCCCTTCCCTTGGTTGGCATAGCATTTATTTTGGGTGTTTTATTTATGCCAGCTAAAAAACTTTCTTTTAAATTCCCGACATTTGATTGGCTGGGCTATCTTCTTGTTGCTGTAGCTTTGATGTGTGTAATGAGCGCTATCGGCAATGGTCAACGATGGGGTTGGTCATCCGATAGCACACTCTTGTTTTTTTTGGTAGGTGCGTTTGCCGCTATACTTTTCGTGTATACGCAACTGCGAGCAGAAAACCCGTTACTTGATTTTAATGTTTTTAAAGATTTGCGATTTACCTCGGCAATGTTTATAGCCTTTGCTTTTGGCGCTGGCAATTTTGCTACTAATTATGCCATACCGGTATTTGCGCAAACAGTTCAAGGGTTTACTCCCACTGACGCTGGATTGGTTTTAGTTCCTGCAGGCATGCTCCTCGTAGCCTTGGTTCCGTTAGCGGGCCGGCTTGCGGATACGTTTCCATCGCACTATCCAATTATGGCTGGCTGTATAGTATTCTCCGCAGCTGCATTTCTATTGTCGGGAACTGATGTAAACACGCCTTACTGGACGATAGCTATTTTCGCGATGCTTAGTCGTTCCGCGATAGGTCTAGTTATGCCGAATATGGGTAAAGTGGCTATGAGTTCTATCCCTCCGGCTAAGATTAATCAGGGTGCAGGTACATATAATTTTATCCGCCAAATGGGAGGAGCATTCGGTGTTAATTTGACAGCGGTATCTATCGAGATGCAAACAGTTCATCACGCTGATTCGCTCTCTTTTACACAGACTTATGATAACTTACAAAGCATAGAAATTTTAGAGCTTATTCGTGAAATTTTATTGGGTGGTGGGATTCCGGAAGATACCGTTAACCAAGGTGCTTTGGACTATCTCGCTACGGTGATATACCTGCAGGCACAGACCTTTGGTTTTCAAGATACATTTTTATGCATCTGTGTTGCTTTTGCGATCGCATTTATCCCTGCGTGGATTTTAGGACGGACTAGAGGTAATAACTAGGAATTAAAGAACCGTTGAGAGCCCCGTTAAATTATATCTTGAAAGGCTTGCGCATAATTGATGTGCTTTCTAACATCTGTACTACAAATGGAAGCCCTTATTTAAAAGGAATGTTATGTCAGGGTTATTAGACTACTATGGTTTTGAGTTGTCTGCCGGAAACAGGACTGCGGCAGAGGCTTATGATAAAGGCGCGCGTTCCTTCGTTGCATGGCGTGCGGATGCAATGGACTATCTAAATGCGGCAATCGCCGCAGATGAAAATTTTCAGCTGCCCATCATTCTTAAAGCCTGGATTTTGCATGGCGGTCGGGCCGCTAGATTTCAACCGATCATAGAAAAACTTTTGGGCTCTCTGAAACCAGCCGTAAGTGGAGCGCAAGCTCGCGAAGGTGCATTAGTTGATGCTTTGCGCGCAGCCCACAATGGAAATCTACAAACCGGCGCCGCCATACTTGAAGCTTATCTCATTGAACAGCCGATGGATCTCGTCGCTCACCGTTTGCTCCAATTTGAATTATTTTGGTCGGGAGAGAGTAGGTGGATGCGTGATGTAGCGGAGCGCGCAGCCCTGCACTGGAAAGAACAAAGTCCTGATTTTGGCCACTTTCAAGCAGTCCGTGCATTCTCAAATGAAGAAAGTGGAGATTATACTTTGGCTGAGCAGGCAGGGCGTCAAGCTGTTGAATGTGAACCGAATAGTGCTTGGGGTGCCCATGCGATAGCCCATGTACTGCTCATGCAAGGCCGTGTAAATGAAGGTATCGAATGGCTCGAGAGCTTGTGTAGAAATTGGGATGACGCCAATCAAATTAAGCACCATTGTTGGTGGCATTTATGCTTGTTCCTATTGGAGCGTGGCGAGCATGATAGGATTCTAGATTTGTTAGAAACGCAGGTGCGTAATCCAGACTCTGCTTTAGTACGCGCTGTGCCGGATGCGACAATTGACCTTCAAAATGTTGCCGCATTATTAATGCGGTTAGAACTTAGAGGAGTTGATGTGGGAGATCGTTGGTCGACTATTGCTAATATATGTTCTGAGCGAATCGATGATCACTCTAATCCTTTCACAAGCGCACACGATGCTATGGTTCTTGCCGCTGTAGGCGAGTTTAGTTTAATAGATAAATTATTGGATAATATGCGTGTGTACGGAAGTGCAAAGGATAGCACAGTTAGTAACACCACGCGTGGTCTTGGAATACCCCTAGTTCAGGCGGTTCGGGCCCATCGTAAGGGCCAATATGCACATGTTTTTGATTTGATATGGCCGATTAGACGCGGTTTGCATCAAATTGGAGGGAGCCATGCGCAGCGAGATATTTTCTACCAAATTCTGGTTCACGCTGCTGTACAATCAAATCGGCGCACGCAGCTCTCAACGCTGTTAGATGACATCGCAGGGACGGGTTTTGAAAATGTTGACGAACGCACATTATACAGTGATGCTGCGACACTGGCTGTTTAGAGTCGATTTGTCAGTAGTCTTTTACTATTTGGCAGGCGGCCCGACACTGCGAGTCTAACGTTTAGTCCTAATAGATAAGATGCGTACTACACTTTTAGGCCGGGCATTTCAAAATTTAATAACGAGAGATCATCAATCAACTTAGTGGCCTGTATTTCATCAAGTTCTATAAGTGGTGGGCGGACTCGGTTCCAGTCGGGGTCGCTAGCGTAATGGGCGATCATTTTTTTCATCGCTGAAATTAGATTAAATTGTTGCACACTTTTACGAACGGCATCGAGTGTGTTTTGAATGTCATCTGCGTTATCGGCTTCCCAGAAATCGAAAAGATTTACAATACCAGCGGGGTTAATATTAGCTGTAGCCGAAATGCATCCAACGCCACCTATGCGCATATTTTTGAGTAAAAGCGTTTCATTACCAGCAAACAAGCCAAATCCAGGAAAAGCATTTATCATAGCTACAAGATTGTCCTCGTCGCCTGATGAATCCTTCATCCCAACGACTATTCCAGGAAAGTTTTCAAGTAGGCGCTGGACAAGTTCAATCGAGAAAGGTACCGCAGACATTTGCGGAAAGTGGTATAGATATACACGTAGCCTATTATCTCCTATACGCTCTATGATTTCTGCGAAGTTTCGATAAATACCTTCGTCGCTAACACCCTTGTAATAAAAAGGTGGCAGCATCAAAACTCCTCCGCAACCCAAGTCAACAGCATGTTTCGTCAATGCTATCGACTCAAAAAGCGAACAACAGCCTGTACCGGGCATCATTCGGGCTGGGTCAAGACCAACTTCCACTAGCGTATCTATAATCTCAAAACGCTCATCCATAGTTAGTGAGGTGGCTTCTGAGTTGGTACCAAAAATAGCCAAGCCACAATCCTGAGATAGAAGCCATTTACAATGTGCTATCAAACGATCTTTATCTACAGAGAGATCGGATTTAAAGGGGGTAACAACAGGCGCTAAAACACCTCGCATTGTATTTGGTGTAGTCATTCATCAAGTTCTTTCATTAAATTTGTTTCGAGAAGTTATTTTAAGGTTGGGTTTTGTTTATTTCTTGTCTATCCGGAAGATATTTGAACTTACGCTAAATTTTCATGTTTTTGCCGCTTTAGCGGATAACTATTACACTTTATGTTTAGCTTATCCATACGCCTATGGTCGCTGTTAAAGATAACTGCCTGTTTAGCGATAGAATAATACTAAAATATAAACGGTTCTAAAACACCTATGAGCAGTAACAAAAGTAGATATGTATAAAACAAAATTAGCGTGGAAAAGAAAATGAACAATAAAATAAAGGGTATGCGACGCGGTTTGACGAGTTATGGCGATGAGGATTTTGCGCTTTATTTGCGGAAAGCTTTTATAAAGGCCATGGGTTATTCAGATGATGCACTCAGCCGACCTGTCATTGGTATTGCCAATACATTCTCCGCCTATAATGCCTGCCACGCAAATGTCCCACAAATTGTAGAGGCGGTAAAACGTGGGGTTATGCTGGCAGGCGGAATGCCGATGGAGTTCCCGACAATTTCGCTGCACGAATCGTTTGCTTTCCCAACGAGTATGTATCTTCGTAATTTGATGTCTATGGATACTGAAGAGATGATGCGTGGATTACCAATGGATGCATGTGTTTTGATAGGTGGGTGCGACAAAACTGTACCTGCACAGATAATGGCTGCAGCTAGTGCGGATGTACCATCTATTCAGGTCGTCACAGGGCCGATGTTATCCGGAACGCACGGTGATGAAAGAGTTGGTGCGTGTACAGATTGTCGACGGTTTTGGAGTGAATACCGAGGCGGACGCATAGATGAAGAGGAAATAAACGAAATCGAAGGTCGTCTTGTGCCGACTGCTGGTACGTGCGGTGTGATGGGAACGGCTTCAACTATGGCATGTATGATGGAAGCGCTTGGAATGATGCTGCCGGGAGGTGCAACGATCCCTGCTATAGCCGCGGACCGGTTGCGTCATGCCGAAGCCTCTGGTGCACATGCTATGGAGTTGGCTCAAGGGCACATTCGACCATCGGATATAATAACCCCTGCTTCAATAATGAACGCGCTCCGCGTTTTATTGGCACTGGGAGGATCGACAAATGGTATAGTGCATATGGCTGCAATTGCGGGTCGGCTTGGGATTCAACTCGATTTAGAATCTTTTGATTCATTGGGTGTGGAAACGCCTGTATTGGTGGACCTCAAGCCTAATGGTGATTACTATATGGACGATTTTCATAAAGCAGGAGGTATGGCGGCTTTGTTCCGTGAACTAAAGCCTCTACTTAACCTAAACTGTCAGACAGTCACAGGCCGAACGATTGGAGAAGAAATTGATTCCCTTCCGAATGCCTTTTCACAGAATGTAGTCCGACCCATAGGCGATCCAATCCACTCCGGTGGTAGTATTGCTTTCTTAAAAGGAAACCTTGCTGGTGATGGCGCTATTATCAAGCAGTCAGCCTGTTCACCTGATTTGTTAGTGCATAGCGGTCGCGCAGTTGTTTTTGACTCCTTGCAAGATTTAGCTCTGCGTATTGATGATCCCGACCTCGATGTTGT
>PBLS01000066.1 GCA_002721825.1 Magnetovibrio sp. | reverse complement strand
GCTCCTGTAGGTGCCGCGATCTGCACCTGTGGATTGTAGGCTTCCAGCACCAGCCCCACGGCTCCGGTAGCCCGGTCGTAGCTCACACTAAAGGGTGCAGCAAGCGTAGTGCTTAACGGACTGTTGGCATTAAAATCAAAGCCGTTTAGAAAAGCCAATTCACCATCGGTCAGGTTACGTTCCCCGCGCTCCGAGGTGGAATCGGTTTTGATGATCGCCAGCAATTGCGTAGTCAATCGGCTCACCACCTTAGGGTCCTTAGCCTGTTGCAACAGTACCTGCATGGAGTTGCGCAACAGTTTGCCGCCTTTCCCGGCACGTCCAAATTCGGCCCCGTTCTCCCGGGTACGTTGAAAGGCAGGATCGGTAGCAATACGTTTGCCATCAACGCCTCCTTTAAAGCGGGCCATATGCCCATCTGCACTTTTGTAAAAGGCAATATCTCCGATAGTGCCTTTCAACTTGATAATTCCAGCTTGTTTAGCCATAGTAAAAAGATTTAAATTAGACCACAAAGAAACATGGCCTACAAGCTGAAAACCAGCAGCATGGTACATCCGTGCCGATTTTGCCGAAAAGGTCACTTTTTGCCGAATCTGCCGGTATTAACAGTGCTTCAAATAGCTTTCGCGAGAAAAATACAAGTATGCAGGTATATAGAGACTACATTATTTGGTCCCGACCTGATAGATAGAAAGATAATTACGGGTACCAATAGCAATACCAGAAAGGTTTGGTTTCTTTTTGGTAAATCGAGTATTTGCTTACAACGTGTAAAAAACCGGCCTATTAAAATCGAAGATTCACGAATACAATAACAACAAAAAGAATGAGTACCTTTTTGGTTCTTTTTTGGTCGATGAAAAAAAAGAATAGAACGTTAGATTGAAAAATCAGATATTCAAACCGCGGTTACGAGGTTGCATAAAATGCCTCAAAGAAAGACTTTTTCAAAGCAAAATCAGCTCAAAAGTAGGGCATCCCCTAGGCAAAAGCATAGCAAAGCCTAGGATAGTGTATGAAGAGTGTATGAAAACGACATTTGAAAAGCCTATTTTTAAGAATTTATTAACAATTACTTAGATATCGAAGTGGCTCGTCCTTAATCCGTCCTAAAATAGCTATACCCATTAATAAATAAATCCTGTTATAGCTATACAAAACTAATTCTTAATTCTAGATAAACGATACCTTAATTAAAAGGGTTTGAAAATCCACGCATAACAAAATACCTTTGTACGGCATAGAAGCCGTATGAACCGACTCCAACAGGAAGATTGGGATGTTGACCCGGATACTAAAAAGTAAGCTTGTAAACCTCTTTTCTGCATGTTGCTGGGGAAGGGGTTTGTTTGTGTTTAATTAGAAAATTTTAGGCTAACCATTGGTCTAATTTTGTTTTTTACTTCTTCCACTTCGGGAATTCGGGCTCTTGCACGTCAGAAGCCCTTTGACAGCATCAGTACATTGATCTATTGAAATTCTCAGGATCTAAATACATTTAACCTTAAAACACCGTATACAAAGTCGTTACTAAGCGCCCCTTAACTCCCGGAGCCGGTAGGGACGACAGCTGTTTGGTGGCACTTACTTTAAAATTAAAAGGGGCTGCCAGTAGCTCTACACCGCTGTGTTTTTTAAGACGGATACCTTGTCCGGATATAATATCTGTATTGGGTATAAAGTCCTGATCAGGCAGGTGCTCGGTTAGGATCACATAGCGATAGGCATATAACTTGTTGACGATGGACGCAATCTCTGCGTTCGAGAGGTGCTGCAATACCTGCCGCAGCAAGGCACAATCGCCCTCGGGCAAAGGGTCATTGGCAAGATCCAGGCTTGCAAAACTGAGCTGCTTGCTTTTAAATAATTCTTTGTTGTGCGCGATCAACTCAGGGACGATATCTACGGCTGTATAGGCTTGGGTATAGGGGACCAACTCCTTCCCGACATTAAAATCTCCACAGCCCAGATCACAGACCACGGGCGGGTTTTCCAAACTTTTAAAAAAAGCAATCACCTCCTCGATATATGGCTGTATTGTCTCTGCATCGTGTGAACCCGCTCCAGAATAAAAGTCGGTATTCCCTCTACCCCACAGCTTTTTGGCATATACCTGCTGCATCGCATCTTTGGTTGGCCAGGGGGTTTTGGAGGGGTTGGTCATTTGGGTAATTAATTGTTTTTATATATTATTTAAAGGCTTGAAAGCTTTAAAGCCCTGCTCTGCGGGTTGTGAGGAAGGGTTTTTACAGTAAAAACTGGTTACTATAAGTTGAGTAAAGATTAAAATTCAGCCTTCGAATGTTCTCAGCGTTGGTTATACGCCTCTGATTAATTTATGCTAGTAAAGTTGAGGTTACTTCCACTATTTACTGGGATTAAAAAATCAAATTACAACTTCATTGATAACATACGTTCATCTAATTTTTTCCAATCAGGCAGATATTTGGAAAGTTCGGACCAAAACTCTTTTGAATGGTTTTTTATTTTAGTGTGTACTAACTCATGTATTAAAACATAGTCTATCAATGACCACGGTAGTTTAATAACATCTATATTAATAATGATATTATTAGATGGGGTACAACTTCCCCAACGCTTCTGTAATTTTTGCAATTTTAATTCATTAAAATCCAGTCCTGTTTCTTTGGACCATTTTAAAAGACGAGGTTTAAATTTTTCGGCTGCCTTTTCTTTAAAAAACTGATTTAAGGATTTGTGAATATCCTCTTGGGTGTAGACTTCAGGTACTGTTATTTTGAACTTAGATTCGTTAAACTCAACAAGGACCTGATTGAATTCATCATTCTGAAAAAGTTGAGTATAGTATCTTCTACCTAAATATTGAATTCTTGAACCGGTAACAATATCGCCATCCTCAATAGTTTCCACCAAATTCAATTTTTCGATGATCCATTTTGCTTTTTTAAGAATCAATCGTTGGGCTTTTTCAATAGAAACAGGTTCTCCTTTAAGCACCACGCCGTTACCTCGCTCTACCGTGATGTAATGCGATTTAAGTCCATTCTTTTCTTGAATGGTATACTCTATCGTTTTATTTCCGTACAGTACTTTATGCATCTTTATTCTTAATCAAAATATCCAACACATCTTTAGCTTTTTGCTTGGCTTCAATAGTATCCAATTTACTTCTTAGGTAGCGTTTTATCTTATTTTCAATATCTTTTTTTACCCGACTTTTATCCGCCCATCCCACAATGCTTAATTCACCCGAAATAAGGTCGTAAAGCGTATGTGTAGCATCTTCAGCTGCTTCATCAAATATAGTTTTCATTGAATTGTACACGGCTTTCTTTTGGTCGGTCGTAAAGCCTTTGCTCTTACTTTCTTCTTGTTCTTCCACAATTTCATCCACCAAGCCTGCATAAGCCAACAATAACTGCGTTTCGGTGATTCGTTGTTCTTTCCTTTGTTTTAGCAATTCTTCCAACCGTTGAGCCAAGGGTTTAAAGAAGTCTGGGTTTTTATCTAATCCTACTTTAATCGTATGCTTTAAATTATTTCGCATCTTCAGCTCCTTGGTTGAGGGTGAAGCATTCAGCATTTCTTCTTTAAACTTTTCTTTATCAATTATCGAGATAGGCTCCTCTAATAAATTCTCTACTCCTTTAGAATGTAAATGTGCATCTATCATTGTTTGCAACATCTTGCTTTCGTCTTTGCTTACCTTTAAATCTTCATCATCTGGATAAGCATTCCTGGCACGAAGTTTTATTTCATTATAAAGCTTAAAATCATCTTCATACTTCATTGCCTTGGTGTTCGGTAACACAATGTGAATGGACTTGTTGAATTCTTTCAATAGTACCTTGAACTCATCTCGTTTATCCAAGGGTTCAATATACCGCAAAGCAGCATCTATATACTTCTCACGCTCGTAATTTCGGTCAATACGCATTGGTTTGAAGAAATCGACCAACTTGGTGTGATTAATTTTTAATCTTGGTAATTCTTCGGCTAAATTTTTTAAAATATCATCAGGTCTCAAATCACCGCTAAATATTTCCATAGCTTGAATAAGAAAGGAAGATATCCCGCAATAATCTATAATATAGCCTGCATCTTTTCCTTTTCGGGAACGGTTTACCCTGGCAATTGCTTGTAGTAAATTATGTTCTTTTAAAGCTTTATCTAGATACAAAACACTGGCAATTGGCGCATCATATCCTGTTAATAACATATCACTTACGATTAAGAAAGCGGTGTTATCATTTTTCTTTTTACCTGATTTTTCTTTCTCATCTTCATTACCAAACGGAAGCTTATAATCTTCTGTAACCGTTTTCACCGCCTCGGGTGGCGTTACCCAAATCGGTTCTGGATTATCAGGATGCTGTTTATTATATTCTACCGCGGAGTAATATTCTTTAGCAATATCATCGGTTTTTGGTGAGCTTAAACTGATAACAACTTTAGATTTAAACTGATGAAAACCTTCGTTTTCTAACTCCTTAAAAATCTTTTGGTATTTGATAGCGGCTTCGCGGCCTGCGGTAACCAACATTGCTTTATGACCGTCACTATATATTTTGTCTCGGTAATGGTTGATAATATGCTTTGCAACATCTCGCATTCTACTGTAAGACAATTGATATTTCCTTAAAGCAGCTCTTTTTAAGACATCCTTCTTTTCTTCAGTAGCGTCTTTAAACTGTTCATCAAACTCTTTATCCAGTTCTTTTTTTTTTACATCCAATTGAGCGATGCCTTCATCATAAAACAACTCTTTGGTTGCTCCATCAGCAACCGATTCTTTTATGGTGTACACATCGATATATTCACCTCCATAAAATTCGCCCAAGGTACTTTTATCTTCTTTAGATATTGGTGTTCCCGTGAATGCTACAAATTTGGCGTGCGGTAAAATAGTTCGCATAAAAGCCGCAAGAAAACCGTAATGACTTCGATGTGCTTCATCTACCAACACATAAAGATTCTTTTTATCTGATAAATGTTGTAATTCAATTTCTTCTTTTGCAATGGCTACCCATTTCCCTTCTTGTAATTCTTTAGTGATTTTAACGAGTATGTTATTCTCAGCATCTATTCTTTTTTCGATTCTGAAATTTTCACTTTCTTCAATTTCGGTTTGGTCTTGGGTTGAGTTATTTTCAGTGTCGGTTTCCTGAAATTTCTGAAGCGTGGTGGTAATTATTTTTCCATAGTTATTACTTAAAAGCGTATCTAAATGCGCTACTGATGAAGCCTGAGTCACATTTTTAAATCCTATATTCTGAAATGTGGTGGTAATTTGTCTATCTAAATCTTTACGGTCGGTCATCACCATTACCGTTGGATTATCAAACCCATATTCGGGTGCCATTAACTTTCTAGCTACATAAGCCATTGTAATTGATTTACCAGAACCTTGGGTATGCCACACTACACCACCACGGTCTTCTTGTAAGCGTAGTATCGTTTTATTGGTCGCTCGCAACTGCTGATACCTTGGGAGTTTTTTTATGATTTGACCTTGGTCATTTTCAAAAATCACAAAGTGCCTTATAATATCTAATAAGCGTTCTTTATTGAAAATAGAGTACAATAAGATATCTTGCCTACTTGGATGCTCACCAATGAAGCTTAAATCTTCTTCTTGATGAGGTTTATAAACCGAATAAAATTGTTTTGGTGCATTAATAGCACCGTATTTACCGCCAACCTGCCAAATACCAATCATTAACTGATTAAAATGAAACAGCTTTTCGGAATTTTCCTGATAGTGTTTTAAATCACTATACGCCGTTTCCCAAGCGTTCTGAGCAGTTGGTGATTTACATTCAATAAGAGCTATTGGCAAACCGTTAATGTACACCATAATATCGGGTTCAGAATTCCAGGATTTACCTTTAAATTTCATCTGGCTTATTGCCTGAAACTCGTTGTTAGCTATACACTCATAATCGATAAAATGAACAGGATGATAATCTTCTGCACCGTTTATTTTTTGTTTTACACTCAGCTTTGCACCCCGCAGGTATTCCCAAATTTCTTGATTGATTTCTATTAATGAAGTACCTGTAATAGAAGTAATGCTATGATAAGCTTTTTGAAGGTTATTCTCGTTAATCCAAGGATTTAAGCGTTTGATAGCTGCCAATAGTTGCTCCTTAAAAATAACTTCAGCAATATCTTTACGGGTATCTAATTGAGTGGCTTTACCGCTAACATAACCCATACGCTCCAAAAGTTGTAAGGCTGGTAACTCACTGTATTGATATTCTGGTTGGGTAGCATCACTCATAAGCTTAGGCTTTTATTAAATTAGTTACCCGTATTTTACCCGTTAACAACTGCTGCATTAAGCCTTTTTTAAGTTGTTGATAGGCTTGTTTTTTATCTTTTTGGGTTTGAAGTTTAGCATCAACTTTACCAAGAATTTCAGCGATTTCCTTTTGTTCTTTTAAACAAGGTATAATACATTTAATTTTACCCAACTCTCCTAAATACACACCAGCTTGAGCTGAGGCATTTGAAAGTCTATTAAGTTCTTTAGTGAAATATTCAGACTGAAAAAAATATTTAAAGTATAAAGCATTACAATCATCTTTAAGCCTTACATATCCAACACTTCTTTGAAACGTATAATTTTCAGAATAATTTTTTATTAATGCTACTCTGCCAATTGTGCCTACTAGAGTTATTAAAATATCACCATTTTTTAACCTAAAGTTTTTATGAATCTTATTAAATTCAACAGTAGAAATTCTTCTACAATCATCTGGTATTAAGACCCTATTACCTTTAACATCTTTAGCACTCAAAAGCGGGATTCCTTTATCTACATTTTTATGCGTGGAGTGTGTTCCATCTTTAATTAATAAGGAAGCTTTTCTCAAGGGTTTCACCTCCCAACTTTTAGGGATTTTACCAAGGGGGGAATCTTTAAACTCGGTATGCCCCATGCCTTTGGTGAGCAGGCGTTGCATCAAGCCTTTTTTCAACTCTTCAGTAGCTTTAATTTGCTGGTCAATCACCGCTATTTTCTCATCTACCGTACTTAAAATATCGGCTATTTTTTGTTGTTCTGGGAGTGGTGGGAGTGGGATTTTACACTTATTTAAATCGCCTAAATTAATCTTAATAGGAAACGCAACGTGAATAATTTTTTTCCAAAGTTCCTTTTTAAAATAATAGCTATTGATGTATTGAGCTAAATATCTTGAATTAATATTATCTTTACATTTGAAAAGAGCAAGGCTTACATAAAAAGATGCTTTTACATCCCAATCAATATATTTGGCGGTTCCTACATTACCAATTCTAGTCATTAAAACATCGCCTTTTTCTAGTTTAACACGTTTATTTTCCTTTTCAAAAACCTCTTCAGAAATAAACTTTGTTTTTGAGAAATTATCTGCAACAACGTGTTCTACACTATAAAACGGGATTCCTGTTTCACAGTATTTAGGAGTTTGATGAGTTCCATCATAAATTTTTGCAATATCTTTTAGTTCAACAAATCCCCAACTTTTCGGTAAATTTTCTTTAATAGAATCAACTAAATTCATATCCCCATCTCCTTTAAAAAACTACTTAGTTTTTGGTCAATTTCGGCTTCCTGTTGTTCTAAATCGGCTATGGTTTGTTTTACCGCTAAAATATCTACTTCAGGTTCAGGTTCAGTGGTGTCGATATACCGTGAAATATTAAGGTTAAAATCGTTTTCTTTTATTTCAGATAAAGCTACCACCCGCATATATTTATCAACTTCAGTATACCCATCATAAGCATTTACAATTTTCTGTACGTGGTTTTCCAGTAACTGGTTTTGGTTTTTACCTTCCTTAAAATAGTTACTCGCATCGATAATCGCTACTTTGTTTTGTTGCGCTTCGGTTTTGTTTTTATTGATAATCCAGATGGATGCAGGAATACCCGTGTTGTAAAATAATTTTGACGGTAAACCTACAATACCTTCTACCAAATCGGCTTGCAACAAAGCTTTACGTATTTTACCTTCAGTAGAACCTCTAAACAAGGTACCGTGAGGTAATACCACACCCGCTTTACCATCTTCTTTTAACACCGAAATCATATGTTGTAAAAACGCCAAATCGGCATAACCTCGTGGTGGAATACCGTATTGAAAACGCCCATAAGGGTCGGTTACCTGCGTATTGTATTTTGGGGTTACTTTTTTCTCTTTCCCGTTTTTATCGAGTTTTACTTCCACATTAGTTTCCGCAGGTGTCCACCATTCGCCTTGCGAAAATGGCGGGTTGGCAATCACCCTATCAAACAACATTAACTCATTATTCTCGATATGTTTTGGAGAAACGAGGGTATCGCCTTTTTGTAAATCGGCATCGGTAAAATTATGTAATAACATATTTAATTTACCAATCGCCCAAGTGCTTAAGTTCTTTTCTTGACCATACAAAGACACATTGATGTTTTTACCAATTTTACCTTCAGGTTGTTCTGCGATGTAATTAGCGGCTTCAATAAGCATCCCGCCGCTCCCCATTGTTGGGTCGTAAATACGTTGCTTAGGTTCAGGTTTTATGAGTTGAACAATGAGCTGCACCACACCACGTGGGGTATAGAATTCGCCCCCTTTTTTACCCGCATCATCGGCAAATTGTTTTATCAAATATTCATAAGCATCCCCCAGAATATGTGGAGATTCTAAGTCGGCATTACGCAGCGAATATTGATTAAAATGACTTAGTAAACGCTTAATTACATCGTCAGAGAGTTTATCTTTATCACCAAATTTGGTGGTGGTCAACACACCTTCTAAAGAGGTGTTTTCACGTTCTATGGCTGCGAAAGCTTTATCAAGTTCAACGCCAATATTTTCGGTTATTTTGGTCAGGTATTCCCAACGAGCTTCAGGTGGAAAATTGAAGTAGGCATCCTCTTCCGCATCTTCACGAGAGCTGCCGTCTTCTTCCATCAAGAGTTCAACTTCTTCTTCAAACGTATCGTTGGTTCTTTTCAGAAACAATAATCCGAAGATGTAATTTTTAAAATCTGATGAATCAATTGACCCACGTAATATATTAGCCGATTCCCATAACCAAGATTCGAGCGTATCTAGCTTTAAGTTCATGTATTTTATTTGTTCTAATACGTTAAGAAATTTATGTGTAATATAACAACTTCTACTCTCGTTCTACCACTACAGGCAACCTAACCCCTACTTTAAATATATTTATATAATCAGGTATTGGGACATGTTTTAAATTACTGGCCGTGATTTCCTCTAAGCCCGTCTCTTGATCAGGATATATAATTAAACAGTCTATCAGTTTATTATAATCCTTATCGCCGTAAAGTGTGTCATATACTTTTTTCAGCCGGGCATACCCACTCACCTGCCGCATATCTTGGCTGTCAATTCCGTTTGAATAAGCGAGTTTATATTTGGCATCAATGACCATCTTAAGCGTCTCTGTATTTAGTAAATAGTCAAGCTCATTACCTTTGTGGGTTACGTGATATTTAACCTTGCTCTTAAATCTGTCTTTAAGCAAGCTTAGGGTATAAAGCTCAAAAAGCTTACTCATATCAATCCAAAAAGGTGGAATTTCTACTTTGTCTTTTGTTTGAGATTTAATGTTATAGCCGTAACGCTGAATGATGTATCTGGCTAAACGTATAGCCTCATCATTTTCTTTAAATAGACTCCCTGATTTTCGTTGAGGAACCTCATGAAGCCCCACTTGCGTATCAACCTGGCTAAAAGCAGGGTTGATATAATTATACAAATCCTTTAACCCCTCAGCATTGGTAATTTTGTTGAAATTCGGCAAATAGGTTTTTGATAATTGAAACGCTTTATTGAGTAATTTGTTTTTGGGAGTATTCACTCCAAACTCTTCAAATTGACAGTAGGTACGTGTATTTTTTGCCTGAGCCAGATTATGTTTAATGGTCTTTGATACCAGCACTTTACCTTTGACGCTGCTTTGCAGATTATGCTCCACTTTATAATACGACTTCTTCAGTCCTTTTTTAACGATGCGTTTTAATACTCCTAAAAATTCAATTATCAAAAAAGGGGTCAAAAAGTCCTGATGCTGTTCAATTTCAATCTTTGGCTCCTCCCATTTGACCTCAACAAGCTCCTTTATTTCCTGAGTAACCTCGGGATGCTTCATGCAATGCAGTAGCATTTTTAAGTAGTCGGTCTGGTTTGCTTTATTATTAATCTTTGGAGTTATCTGTATAGGTAGTTTATTTGGTATTACCCAATCAACTCCAATGTAGTAATTGGTTTTAATAGCATAGGTTCCCAACTCCCGATCAATACAATTGATTATATAACAATGTTCCAATTGCTCGCTGTTACCGTGCGTTTTCTTGAAGCTTTTAGAAAAGAATTTCCCTTCTTCTACCTTAAGAAACTTATGTGTAACAGGGACGTCCCTATTAAAACCTTCGTGTTCTGAGAATTGAAGCATTATACAATTTGAAGCTTGTTGATGAATGCTCTGGCATCTTCCTGTAAGATACCATCTTTTACATATTCAAGAAGGATGGGTTTGATCTCATATTGCAAACGCAATTCTAGTTCTTTGATCTGTGCTTCCTCTTTACCATTCTTAAGAAGAAAATAACTGTGTCCTAGCTGAATATCTTTGTAGTCAATGTCTGAAATTAGGTATTCTGAATTCTGCTTCTTTCCTGCCTCTAATTTTATAAAAAGTTCAGACACTTTATTGAATAAGTCCTTCGCCTTAACATTATCAATTACACTTTCGTCCGGTAATACATCTACAAAAGCAAAACGCCTGCGGATGGCATAATCAATATGACCTACACTACGGTCAGCAGTATTCATCGTACCAATGATGTATAAATTAGGTGGAATCATAATCTGATTATTATCGTCAATCGCATACATACTTTCTACTGCTTCCCCCCTATATTCTAAAGCATAGATAAGTTCTCCCAATACACTCGGGAGGTTTGCGCGGTTGATTTCGTCGATGATGAGGACGTAGTTTGCATTTTTATTATTTGCAGCATTTTCAGCAAACTTCGCTAATAACTTATTTTCGGTTATATATTCAACCTGTCCATTTTCATTAGTCTTTACAGATATTCCTCTAACAAAATCTTCATAAGAATAGGATGGGTGGAATTGTATGAGCTTTCGACATTCTGATTCTCGTAGTTCTCCCTGTTCGCCGGTTAATTGTTTAGCAAGTTCTTTAGCTAAATAGGTTTTCCCCGTACCCGGAGGGCCTTGAAGAATGATTTGTTTTTTGTAATCTAGTAAATCATTCATCTCCTTTATATCTTCCATTTTATAAAAATCTTTTACTAAACTGTCAATTTTTCGTTTTACCACTTCTTTTTGAATATTTCTAATCCCAGCCTGTAATTTATACTCAAAGGGTACAGATATATTAATCCATATTATACTTTCATATATATCCAACCAATCCTCAAAAGGTATCTGGTATTTTTCAAAATTATTTCTATATTTTTTTTCGGATGATGTAACAGATATTGGGGGTCCTTTTACAATAGCTATCGCTTTTGTATCATATCCATTCATAATTAGTACACGATCTCCTACTCTATATTTATTATCTGAAACTCCAAGTATTATGTTTTCAGATTTTAACCAGTCATAATATATAGGTGTATTACTGCCCCAATTACAACCTAATTTTATATAATTCATTATTTATATTATTGATTTGCAACAAAATAATTAAAACTTAAAACTACGAGTAATACACCAATTATTACTGAGGAATATCGTAATCTACCTAGCAAGTGTATAATTATACATAATACCTAAGAATTTTTAGTATACTTACAGCCTTAAAAAATATGAATCCTATTTATGAGTTATGGTTACCATCACGATTCTTTTGCTAAAGGACAAGCCTTTGAAGATTATGTGCAAAAACGCTTATTCCCTGAAAAAGATTATGAACTATTACATCAGACCAACTCATTTGATCAAAACAGTCAGCGCTATGTAGGAGATAGCCGTTTACCCGACTTTAGATTTAAACATATTCTTACGGGTAATGAGTTTCATATTGAGGCTAAATACCGTACTAGACCTTTTCAGGATGCATATGACATTTTGAGTGAGACTCAGGTAGAAACATTTAAAAGTGTCCACACTCCTCAAATACCGGTATATATCGTCTTGGGTTATGGTGGTAGCGCCAATTGGCCTGACTATGTGAGTTTGATTCCTTATGCCATTTATAAAGAACAAAGCATTCCCGTTCCTGTAGCTTACCAACATAGAATTAATCGCAGCAGCGTAAACATAGATCTTATTCATACGGCTGCGCAACCCACCGAGAAAACACCTAAGACTCCTGTATCTTCAGAAAGTATTACCTCTGAAACTCCTGCTACCCCTATACCGCCTAAACCACGAAATGGCGCTTTAAAATACTGGATAAGCGGTATTGCTGCATTACTAATTCTTGCTCTTTTTGCGGTTGGTTTTAGCAACACCAGTACCACACCACAGGAGCAACTGCAAGAGCGTATTGCTACCTATTACCGGTTAAGCGATGCCAATGACTTAACAGCCCTTGTTGATTACATTTCGCCCGAAATGGAGTACTGGTATGGGATTAAAAACCCGAGTCCGCAGGAAGTTATAGACAACATCAAGACCTATCGTAAGCAATATCCCTATTCTGAAACTACGATAGACTGGGACCGTTTTAGCATCACCCCCCAAAGCAACGGGGAGTTTTATGCTACCTATCCGCTAGAATACAAAGTGAAATCTAAAGCAAACGCGCCCTGGCGTTCCTACGACTTAAAACTCATTACCGTTTGGGACCAGGAATACAGACTGGTGAGTATACAGGAGGTAAAATAGAAATCTAGCCGCAATGAATCACCTCTTTATCTGTTCCGCAAATAAACAACGTTCTAAAACGGCCGAGGATTATTTTGCAGCGCACTATCCTAATCTCAAAATCCAAAGTGCAGGAACCAATCTGCGTTTATGCCGGCAGGAAGGCACTACCCCACTTAGCGAAGACCTGTTGCAGTGGGCAGATTGTATCTGGGTGATGGAGTCGCGGCATCGGGATCACATCAAAAAAAGCTTCGGTTCCAACTACTACGCTAAAATCACCGTCCTCCACATCCCCGATCATTATCCTTATTACGACCCGGAGCTGCTTCAGTTGCTTGAAAAACGCGTTAGCCTTTGAGTTTACTGTGATTTAAAAGGATTTTTATCTAAACGTAAAGCCAAAGAAATAAACGGATTGATACGGTAATAGCCCTCATGAAGATCATCAAAACTCAATGTATTATCTAGCGTTTGACCCGGTACAAACTGAGCATCAAGCTTATCCTGTTTATGCAACGCCAGTCCTGCTGTAAGTATAAAATTCTGTCCAATTCCTAAGGATGCCCCGCCAAATACAGAAATATTATCAAGGTCAAAACCTAATCCTGCTGTGGGACCAAAGGCAAAGTCATTCCCAAACTTGGCATAGGTAAACATAACACTGGGTACGAGATCCATAGTTTTTTGTCCACCGTCCTCAACAATGCTAATCGTACCATCACTGTCTAGGCTTCGGTAAAGTGTATTATTACTTAAAAAGATAGCATTAAAACCAATGGTGGTCGCCCAGCTGAAATCTGATTGACTCATTAAAATAAATTCTAAGGTTTCGGTTGATCCATCACTGGTATCTGTAACCAAGACTTCAAAGCTGTATTTCGTATTGTCTTTAAACTTTAGAGTGGTTTGGTAAACCGAATTTCCACCAACAGTTACAAAACCCGCAGCTCCCGAAGGATCAGGAATAGATAAACTGCCTAACAGATTGGTTTCCTTTGTCATTTTTATGGCATACGTAAAGCCACCTTCAGGTTTAAACTGGATAGTTTGTTCCCCTCGGGAAACCAACTGTTCCTGAACAAGTATAGGTTGGCTAAAATCTATAACAATGTCCTGAGCAACTACAAAACAGGTAAACAACAAGAAAATTGAGGTAATAGTGGTTTTCATGGGAATAGGTTTAAGGTTTTGATAAAACTAACCTTCCTTTTCACCTCATAAAATACCGTATATCAGGTATTTTAATTAAAATTCGTTGTGAATTAAAAGCACTATTACCTAAAGTAGATTATCCGCATTAGAAAAATACCAAGTATCAGGGATTGTTAAAGAATGTATAAATCCCGTTCTTTAAAGTCATTAAACAACTAACCTTCAACTTGCTGTATTATGAAGAAAATTAAGATCTTAGGTGCGTTTCTCTTGGGGATTAGTCTTTCGCTTCAAGCGCAGGTCACTCTAGAACAACCCAAGCAACCGGTAACTCGCGCAGCCTTTAATAAACTGGTCTCGCAAAACTTTAGTTATTTGCTTTTAAGTGAAAACAGTCCGCAACAAGGTATTAGTGCTACATTAAACGACAAAGGCAGTAATTTAAAAATCAATGGACTCCTCTATTCCGGTGCTTTGGGTATATTTACCATGGAAGCCGATCTGGGCAGTACAAATGGTGTGTATTTCTTTGATCAGGAAAAGGGAGGCAGTCAGGCCAAAATTTCCTTTAACTTTTACCGCAGCTTACTCTCACTTTCAAAATACAATAGCGCTGACGCATTAAATACCACCACAAACCGTCTTGCCTTAGTAGAATTGATTATTGATGCTAAAAGTAAATATGATACCTATTACAAGTTGCTTAGTGACCAAAACGTGCTGAACACTGATTATAGTCAACTTAAAACAGCGCTTATTGCATCACGGTCTGAGGTCATTCAAAAACTCCAAGAACTAAGCGCCCGATATATAAATGAAGAGCAACCGGTTGATCTTACCACCTTACCTACCCGAAGTATTGATACAAAATCTATGATACTTCCTAAGTCAGAAGCGCTAGCTTTTGAAGCAGATTCAATTACCTATACCCTAAAAGCTACAGGGTACAACTTGAGCGAACTGCTTTCAGCCTTCAGAGCTAGTGAGCACTACATATTAGAGCAACTGGAAGATGACCTTATTGATCTTGAGCTTAAAAATGCGGAGTCCCAATGGGGAGCTATGCACAATACGTTTTTTAGCCTTACCGGTTTTTATGAGCGGGAAAGTTTTAGACGCTTTACCTTGAACCGTACGCAAAGTTTTAGCGATATGTTTGACGACACTAAAGGAGATCTTTTTGGTCTTACCGCCTCCATCAATTACAACTACGAACGCAAAAAGGAATGTGGTTCCTGTATTCGGCCTTATCGTTTTTTTATAAAAGGCGCAGCTACAGTGGGTAGAGCTTCAAACCGTTCTAGTTTTGCCAACAGTACATTAAATTTTACAGATGCACTGGGTACAGATGTCAACGGCAATCCCATTGTATTTACTAAAGAGGATGCGGCTTTTATAGGAGATACGAGTTATGAATATGCGCCTAATGCTACTTTTCAAATAGAGGCTTATTATTATCCTTTTAAGCTTCCGGTAGGCTTCTTTGGACGCTTGGGCTATAGTTATGTCAATTTTGGTCGTCTTAAAAACATCAAGGATATTGAACTTACCCCTATGCGGCTCGGGCTTTTATTCAACCTCAAGAATAAAGAAGAGAATAAGCCCATTGTTACCGTTCAAACCTTTCTAGACCGAACCGATTTAAGCTTGAGTCCAAACGGCAGGGACAACGATCTTCGCTTTGGTCTTGGCGTAGGCTTACCCATCAACATACGCTAAACTGATCATTAAAAAACCCGCTAAGTCCATAGCGGGTTTCTTTGATTTATGTGTTGACTATTATTAATCTAAATAATTAAAGCTTGCGGTATAAAAATCTACCGCCCCATCGTGCTCATAATTTGTTGCTTTAATGGTAGCTTGGGTGGGATAGTTGAGGTCGTTGTAGGTATAGTCAACCTTGATGTCGTATAAGGGCTCCCCGTTTTCATCAAAATATACCACTTGTGAAGGATTGTTATTAAACAAGAGCGCTCGTGCTTTAACCACTTCTGAAGCCTGCGGGGTCATGGTTAAATGAAGTTGCACGCCGTCGAGCACGTCTATGATGCCTGCAGCTTTCAAGGTATGGAAATACGGGTTAGGTGCATCATCATAGGTAACCACGGCCATATACTCCTTATCTATAGTTGCGCCGGTAGTAGGATCATAGTCTTCACTATAAAAAGCAATACGTTTAGGATTTCCGTTAGTATCATACTCCCGTACTTCCCCCACTTCAAAGGCATTATAAGGCGACTGATACAGTTCTTCAATATCTAAATTATCGCTCTCACCGGTCACATTAACCAAGTCATCATTTTCGTAAATAAAGTAATCGGTATCCTCCCCGTTAGACACTTCGGTCAATCGGGTATTGGCGTCATAACTTAAAAATAAGGTCGTACGGTCTGAAGCGTCTGCGGTTGAGGTTACGATCGCCGAGGTAATGTATTGCGCCTCTACCTCCCCGTTCACTTCTTCAAATTCGTCTGACGCAGAATCAGAACAGGATAATGTGGTTAAGGCTGTTACAGTTAGTAAAGTGAAGTACTGTTTTCTCATAATAGGTTTGGTATTCATTTCTTTTGGTTAAGCAGACAAACCTAAACTTCTCCGCGCTATCTGTTTTACAGAATTCAGTACTTTCTGAAAAAAAGGGGATTTTTCCTGTAGATGGTAGGAGTTGGCAATGGCAGTTGCAGTTGGCAATCACAGTAAGCAGTGAGCTATTGCTATTGTTATTTCTTATTTATTATTCCACATTGAAGTACAAAGTAAGAAGTACAAAATACGAATATGCAACGCCCTGTCACTTCGAGCGCAGTCGAGAAGCTTTCGGGAGAGAAGCCTAGCTGATGAGATGCTGAAACACTCCCGATAGCTATCGGGACAGCAAGACAGATCGTATTAAAAAGTGTTGCACTCACGCATACCCGAAGGGTCAACGAAATTAGAATCCCTCGGTTCAGAATAGACGTAGGCAGCTCCGAAGGACAGGAGCGGTAGCGACGCGGAGCTGACAAGGCGGTTTTCGCGATAGCGAAAAATTCCTAAGCGAGGGGCTCTTTTCTTTTGTTACTTTTCTTTGGAGAAGCAAAGAAAAGTAAAGAACATGATTTTTAAAGAAAACTCATCATACCGACCATAAGAACTTAACGCAATACAATCTAAACCCACAAACACCATTTTACCAAAAAAAACAATTCCTTTCCTCCCAAGACTTCGGGAGAAAAAAAGCTTGGGGATGAGGTGAACCCATGCTTTAGCTTCAGAAACTAGCGAAACCCGATTTCTTTAAACATCTTTGCACCTGCTTTTATAACTGAAGTAATTCTGAAAACGCTAATGAACACCCCCACAAGCCATACCGCCTGTCCCGATTGTCAAGGTCTCGGAAAACAAAACCGCGGACTCTCAAAACGTGCCAAGCAGCGGTATCAAAAGGCTTTGGAGGTGTATCAAAGGTTTCCTGATAATTCCAAGCCGGTAAAACCCAAAGCGCATTTGCAGGTGTGTCCTACCTGCTCAGGAAGCGGACTCCTCCCTGCGCTACAACCACCAAAACCAGATATCACACGCTTTCCGCACGTAGGGATCATTGGGGGTGGTATTGGGGGAACAGCGCTGGCAGTGGCTTGTTTGCACCGGGGAATTCCGTTTACGTTATACGAGCGGGATACCGACTTTGCAGCACGCGCACAGGGTTACGGACTTACCCTGCAACAGGCGCATACGGCGGTAAAAGGCTTTGGAATAGACACGCTGCAACAGGGCATTGTGTCTACCCGGCATATCGCGCATACACCAGACGGTAAGATCTTGGGCGAATGGGGCATGCGCAAATGGGACACCCAAACCAACGCAACGCCTAAACGAACCAACATTCATATTGCCCGGCAAAACCTGCGCCAGGCCTTATTGAACCAACTTTCGGGTGCTGACGCGATACGCTGGGGACATCAGCTTAACGGGTTTGATCTAACGGAAACAGGTATCCAACTTAAGTTTGACAACCAAGGAAACACCACCACAGCACAGGCCGATCTGTTGGTAGGTGCCGATGGTATTCGCAGCAGCGTACGCGAGTTATTGTTTGAGCAAGAGCCCTATCCCTTACGCTATCTCGATTGTATCGTGATCCTGGGAATCTGTGCGTTAAGCGATCTGCAGAATGCTGCTCACGAGTTACTGGATCAAAAAACCGTATTTCAAACCGCCAATGGGAATGAGCGTATGTATATGATGCCTTATGATCACGAGCATATGATGTGGCAGTTCAGTTATCCGCTAGCGGAAGCCGAAGCTAAAAGCTTAAGTGCTCAAGGTGCTGAAGCTTTAAAAAAGGAGGTACAAAAGCGCACCGACTGGCATGCGCCTATTCCCCAGATCATCAAAGCCACACCGGCTGCTTTGATCTCGGGCTATCCGGTATATGACCGCGCTTTATTGACTCCGCAAGCATTTACCTCTTGTGGTCCGGTAAGCCTGTTGGGCGACGCCGCCCATCCTATGAGTCCGTTTAAAGGTCAGGGTGCCAACCAAGCCCTGCTGGATGCGCTGGCACTCGCCGCTCGCTTTGGAGTATCTTTCAAGCCATCTCGACCTGGGTCTTCACCAATCTCTTGCAATATTTTT
>PBLS01000065.1 GCA_002721825.1 Magnetovibrio sp. | reverse complement strand
CAATTATTTTTAGAATAGCGTGGGGATGGTTAGCCAGTTTCTGGGGAACACGCTCTGTACTTGCCGGTTTAGGCATCAGTATGGCTATGGTCGTTGTTTTTTGCGGCTTTATTACCTCGGAGTGGCCACTTTGGTGTATTACTGCGATAGCTGTTGCATATAGCGCAACAGCTATCAGCTGGCATGGGGTTATTTTGGCGGAAGTGTCTAGATTGTCAGAACCGGGACAAACAGCGACAAATACTGGTGGCGTTCTGGCTATAGCCAATGTTGGGCAGACAACCTACCCGGCACTATTTAGTGTTCTTCTGGCTGCTGGCGGAAGTTTCGGCATAGGCTTTATTTTTGCGGCTCCCCCCGCCTTATTTGCAGCGCTTCTATTACTGCGCCGCCAGTAACGATTAGCTTAAAATATCACCATAGGCTCCGCCACTGCTAGATAAGGGCACCACTTACTCAGTACCACTCAGGTCTCCTCTATGCCACAATAGCTCCACAAGACTCTCAGTGACTCACTGAGAATTATCAGCATATTCACCTGACCAAGGCTCCTATATAGTGTCTCTATATGACTCTTAAAATGGGTTCTAGAGGTGTTTAGTGAGAGTGACTTGAGTGTGCCGAGGTGGATTCGAGTGGACCAAAGTCGTGTAGCACAAAGTATAGAACAGTAATGCCCCTTTACAATGAACCAAGTCAAACCTACGTTATTGAATTAATTGAGTTCCATAAGGTATGAGGTGCCTGAGGTGGGAATACAGCCCAGACCATCCGTATCGTTCTATGGGTCCTCTGGTATAGTCGAAAGGTGGTCAGAATTCTTTCCGAACGGTGGTTTTTTACTGACCCTACATATACTAAATAGCGGTAACCACGAATGAGTAAAAAAGCACAAGGGGTTTTAACCTCCATTGACCACATAGTTTTGACTGCAAGTGACATGGATCAAACAATATCATTTTACTGCGATATTTTAGGAATGAAGCTACAGGCATATACCCCACCTGGAGGAGGAGAAATACGGAGGTCCTTAAAATTTGGGGTTCATAAAATTAATCTTCATGATAAGAGAACACCTTACAAACCCCATGCATTGAACCCAGTTTCTGGTGCCGTTGATATTTGTTTTTTGAGTTCCACTCCTATAGAGATATGGAAAAAAATTTTCGTGAAAAACAATATTGAAATTGAAGATGGGCCCATCCAAAAGACGGGGGCAAATGGCCCTATTATGTCTCTTTATGTGAGGGATCCAGACCTAAATTTAATAGAAATTGCTAATAAAATTTGATAACACGTCCCTACAAATAAATTTGTTATCCTTTCAAAGGATGTGGATAGAGAGAGCATTAAGTGAACACGTTAACATACTGGGAGAACATCTACGCTTCAAAGAATTTCAATGAAGTGAGTTGGTTCCAGTCACGCCCTACTCAATCTATAGACTTAATTAACAGAAGTGGCATATCAAAAAAGTCAAATATTATTGATATTGGTGGTGGTGCATCTAGCTTGCCAGAAGAACTGCTAGTTCTCGGTTTTGAGCGGTTAACGGTCTTAGATATTTCCTATAATGCAATAGAAAAATCCCAGAATAGAATGGGTAAGAAATCAAAGCAGGTACAGTGGATTCATGGAGATGTTTTGGAAACGGATCTACCTGTACAATTTTTTGATCTTTGGCACGATAGAGCGGCGATGCACTTTCTCACCAGTGTTGATGATAGAAAGGTGTATAGATCTAAAATTCTAGCTTCATTGAAGCCTGGTGGATTTTTAGCCATTCACACGTTTGCCGAAGATGGACCAGATAGCTGCAGTGGTTTACAAGTGCAGCGGTTCTCAATAGAGACGCTAACACATGAGCTTGGGGTCAATTTTAGTCTTGTCGTAGGCCAAAAGCATTCGCACATTACTCCGGGTGGTATGGAGCAGCGGTTTTTAGCATGCCTGTTTCAATTGGCTAGTACCCATGAATGACCATATGAAAGTAGATTTGTGTTGTGCTACTCCAGTAAAAATATTGACCAACACTTCCAATAACTTTCTCCTTATTAAAAGGAGGCAAATTCTCACTTAATTGCTTTTGTAATTTAATTTGCGGTCTAGTTTGTATGTACAATAGAATTTTAAAAAGTTGTAGAGATGAGAGAGTTTGTTTTACAGATTATGACTATGCCGGCAGATATAAACCCTAATCGTAAAATATTTGGAGGCCGGATGTTGGAGAAAGGGACTAGATAGCTCCAACTATTTGTAATGGTTCATATAGATAGGAGAGGTGGAGCGATCCTTAAAATTAACTGATTAAGAATCAATACCAATTAATCCACTCAATATCAGGTGTGATAGTTATTTATCCATATTCCGAAGGGGAAAAGTTCAAAAGACCTCAGAAATTCAAGAGATACTATATAAATAAACTCGTCATTCCCATCCCGCTTCTAATAACTATAATTCGTTTGTTAAGTGTAAAGTCATCGTTTTGTGGATTGTTATTTTGTTCATTAGAGTAGAAGATAACTAGATGCGAAGAAAATTGTAAGTAGGCTTTATATAAAAAACGAATGACCTGGCAATGCTAAAACATGAAATAGATAAGTAAGATATTAGTGAGGTGAAATGATTTCGGCAGTAGTACTTGCAGTTATAATCTGCGTCTCGGTGGGGTATGGGCTCTGGGTGCTTATTCGGAAATTAGATTAGTTTTAGTAATAGAAATAACCCTTAATTTTTTGGTGACTTATCCGTGCGTGGGTTTTGTTGAGGTGATGGTCTAGTCTGTTATCGAACTTCAGCTGATTAAAACTAATATTATATTTTTTTTGTTGATTTATGTACTTCTAAATCCATGCGTTCGAGACATTTTTGTCGGTCTGCAGTATATCCATTTCTTTCCCACCATTCCTCCCCACTCGCTAAAATAGCGCCAATTATAGGTCCTTCTATTACACCTAAGTTTAAAGCGTCGGTTCCCGTTAAAGGAAAACGTGGTGATTTCCACGCGGTACATTTTTCAAGTAATGATATGTAGGTGTTAGTTTGTGATTTTGGTATAGTGGTAGATGACATTAAATTATTCGCCCACTCTAAAAGTATCAAATCCCGCGTTTGTGATGGACCGAATTTCCTCAAAAGCTTTAAGAGCTGACTTTTATCCATTTGCGTTAATGACTCAATCTCAGGATTAATAATGCCTCTCAGAAACGAGCGGTCATAATTTGGAAGTTTCAGGCGCTCCATGGCGGATGACAAACTGGTGTCGTTTATCTTAGGATCAAATAGTGCTGCAAGTCGGCGCAGCTTGTTAGGCATTATATCTTTAACAGAAGAGATCCTTTTCTCGAGGTCATTCAAATGGCCTAACCTTCTTAGGGTGGAGGCTTCTGGTAGAAAAATACTAAGGATACCACACTCTTGCATATTTATCAGAATTTTAACAGGATCGGGGACCATAAGAATTTTAAAAAATTCGTCCCTTATTCGTTCACCAGAGAGCTTCTTCAGTTTGCTGGCACGAGACCCTAGGACTCGCAACACATCGCTGTCTATGGGTAGCTGGCCATACTCGCCTTGAAATCGGAAAAAGCGGAGTATACGTAAATAGTCTTCGTCAATGCGATTTTGTGCGCTGCCAATGAAGCGCACTCTGCCGTGTTTTAGATCAACGATCCCATCGTTGTAGTCATAAACAATGCCTCTAAGGTCTGCACTCAATGAGTTTATCGTAAAATCCCGTCGTCTTGAATCTGATGCCCAATCGTCAGTGAAGACTACTTCAGCATGTCGCCCGTCTGTCTTTTTATCTTTACGAAGAGTAGTAATCTGAAAGGCTTTTTGCTCGCAGACTGCGGTTATTGTGCCATGTTGAATGCCTGTCGGTAAGGCTCTTATATTATATTTCTCGAGAAGTTTTATAATATCATCTGGTATTGTTGGAGTTGCAAGATCAATATCTTTGACCGGTCGATTAGCTAGCGTATCGCGAATGCATCCGCCAACAAACCGCACTTCTGCACCCTCCGATCTTAGAGCTTTAATGACTTTGCGAGTCTGAGTTGAATGAAACCAGTGTGGGGATCCTATGGTGGTTCCTATATTCGTGCGTTTGTTTCTTGGATTCATATATAATTTTTAAAAAGATTTATACATAGATTTAATTGAATTTTGGGGGCACAATCTTCCCGTTTTCCATGCGGGGTGCCTGATATTCTCCACTACCTGGTTTCTCACCGACAGTAATCGCTGCAATTACAAGTGAACTAATCATCAAAACGAAACCAAGTACTATTGACCAGAATAATTTACTTTGTTCTATTGTGGGTGGTGAGTTTCCTCTCTTCGCTGCAGCTCTTCGTGATAGGGCCATATAGAGAAGGTAAAGTGCTAAGGGTCCTAAAAGTGGCAATAAGTATTGTAGTAAGATCCGTGTCATTCGCCTATCAAAACTCCATATAAGTCAATCAACATTCCAGCTGTTGCGCCCCAGATATAAAAGTCTTTATAAGTTATAGCATAGAAATGGCGTATTGATCCTTCGTACGTTCTGCTATGGCGCTTATGATTGCGTGGATCCATTAAAAAGTCTAAAGGAACCTCGAAAACCTGAGCTACTTCATTCGGGTCGGGGTTAATATTGAAGGGAGCTACTATTACTCCAACCAATGGGGTTACTGAAAAGCCCGTGCGTGTCCAATAATTATCCAATTGACCTATAACTTGAATATGGCGATGATGAATGCCGACCTCTTCTTCGGTTTCGCGAAGTGCTGTTTCTTTGGGTGTATTGTCACCCGGTTCTACTCTGCCACCTGGGAAGCTTATCTGTCCAGGGTGATGTGATAGGTTGTCCGTTCGCTCAGTGAATAGCATAGTTATGCTGTTATCCCGTACTATCATGGGCATCAAGACTGCTGCCGCTTTTAAGTCCTTGGCAATTCCCATACCAGGGTTTAAGTCGTGATCTCCACGGCCTCTGCTAAGAATTTGACGGTTTTTAATTGTTTTTATGATCCATTCTACGTTCAAATTTATGGTCCGTATCTAGCTAAAATCAGTAACTTTATAAATCTTATGGAAGATACCGCTGCTCCATACTCCAAAAAAATTCTCTTCTCCAATCCTTTTTTCAACGGTAAGCATCATCAAATCGTAATAAGTTGCACGATTAATCTTCGCGTCAATGCCTTGGTCAAGGGTAATGTACGGGGTAATAGCTCCTGTTTTGCTATTAGTTTCAATACGTAAAGGGTGAGTTTGATCGACAGTAGCAAAGATATCAACGTTGGTGACAAATTTGAGTACTTGATTATGATGTGTTCCCTCAACCTGAAACCCGGTAGCCATGAACGGGACGTCTTCAACGTCAACAGGGGCGATTTCTGCTGGTGTTATAAGCCAGTAGGAACCGGCTTTATCGCGCTGAAGGATGGATGCAAATAATTTAACAATTTTTGGATTGTTGATTGGTGAACCTTGATGATTCCAGATACAATTTTTGTCTATATGGAGACCAATATTGGTGAAAATGATTTGGCGGGGGCTAGTGTTGATCCCTATCGGTCTGGGTCCATTTAGTCGAGCCCTTCCGGAGAAATTACTGATGTTTATGTTTTTTTTGTTCATAATTAAATAATACCAGTCTTTAAAAGGTCATTTCTATCTGGGAGTATTCGATGTGAGTCCTATTTTTGAAGATAAAAATAAGGATAAAGCAACCGAGGAGGTAATCAATTCTGAGGAATTGCTCCAATCTTTCGATAGCCTTGGACAAATCCTAACCCAGGCGCGGAAAGAAATTGGTCGTTTTATTTTTGGCCAGGAAAATATAATAGAAGAAACACTAATCACCTTACTATCGGGAGGGCATCTACTTCTTATTGGAGTCCCAGGTCTTGGAAAGACCCGGTTGGTAGAAATGTTGGGAATCGTATTTGGTCTGGAAACCAGACGCGTCCAATTCACACCTGATTTGATGCCCGCGGATATTTTAGGCTCAGAAGTTCTTGAAGAATCCGAATCAGGGCGACGTTCATTCCGTTTTATTCAAGGACCTATATTCTGCCAATTATTGATGGCAGATGAAATTAATAGGGCTAGCCCACGCACTCAGTCAGCGCTTTTACAGGCGATGCAGGAGCGGCGTGTTTCGGTGGCAGGAGAGTACTATGATTTGCCAAAACCGTTTCATGTGCTCGCCACCCAAAACCCGGTTGAGCAGGAGGGAACATATCCTTTGCCCGAGGCACAGCTTGATCGTTTTTTAATGCAAGTAGATATTTCTTATCCAGATTTAAATGCAGAGCGTGACATGTTATTGAAAACTACAGGCGTTAATCATGATAATTTGGACCAAGTAATGAATGCAGGTTTACTACTAGATGGCCAGCATCTTGTGCGCCGTGTACCAGTCGGGCGAAAAATTGTTGATGCAATACTTGATATTGTACGCGCTGGACGACCAGAAATATCTGATCTTGAAGATGTCAGAAAGCATGTATTTTGGGGCCCTGGACCACGTGCTAGCCAAGCATTGATGATGGCCGCTCGGGCACGTGCCGTTATAGATGGTCGACTCTCCCCTAGCCTTGAAGATGTGATAGCATTAGCTCATCCCGTGCTACGCCATCGTATGGCGCTTACCTTCGCTGCGCGTGCGGAAGGTGTAACTTTGGGCTATGTAATTGATCAGTTATGTGACAGAGTTTCCTCAGAGTGATGTCTGCTACTTGGAAAAATAAACCTATGAGCGCAGAAACATATCATAGGGCGGAGGCTCTTGGATTGAATATCCCTCCACTCTTAGTCGCTGCAGAGCGAGTAGCTTCAACTGTTTCACAGGGTGTGCATGGTCGGCGCCGGGTTGGACAAGGCGAGACCTTTTGGCAATTTAGGCGTTACGGGACCGGCGATACGATTCAGTGCATTGACTGGCGACGCTCGGCGCGGGAAGGCCCCTTATATGTGCGTGATAAGGAGTGGGAGGCGGCCCAAAGTATCTGGCTTTGGCGAGATGGGTCACCATCGATGGATTTCTGTACGGAATCTGGCGGTGAAACAAAATATAAGCGAGCGGAATTACTCCTGCTCGCCCTTGCCTCTCTCCTGGTTCGTGGTGGAGAAAGAGTTGCACTTTTAGAAACGGAAATGCTCCCGGCGTCCGACCGCACAGTAATGCATCAACTCTGGACCATGATGCAGAATGCTACCCTTGCGAGTGAGGGATTACCTAGAGTGGAATTGCTGCCTCGCTACGCCCGATTGGTGATAATTGGTGATTTTTTCTCACCATTGGAAGAAATCAAAGCCGTAGTTGATGCATATGCTGCACAGGGAGTGCGCGGGCATATTATTCAAGTTTTAGACCCCGCTGAAGAAACTTTGCCATACGAAGGGAGGGTAGTGTTCGAAGACCCGGAGTCCAAAGCTGGACTACTCGTCTCGCAGGTAAGTTCCTTACGCAGTGATTACCAGAGGGAAATGACCCGGCATTGTGAGTCGTTAGAAATATTAGCCGCGCGGGTAGGGTGGACTTTTAGTGTTCACAATACTAATCGCTCACCAGTTGTTCCCTTAATGGCGCTTTATCTGCAGCTTTCAAAGTATTTTGTGGAATAAAGCAGTGTTGAGCCTTGGGTTTTTGTCGTTTAATTCACCTTGGGTGCTTATCGGTTTTCTAGCACTTCCGTTAATTTGGTGGTTGCTCCAATTATACCCACCGGCACCTACTCGGATTGTTTTTCCGCCTATTATATTACTGCGCCGCTTAATAAGTCGGCAGGAGAGCCCGTCCGAGGTTCCGCTTTGGTTATTTGTGTTACGATTGTTGGCGGCGGTAGCATTTATTTTTGCTTTAGCTCATCCTCTTATAAATTCTGGAGCTCCCCTTAAAAATTTAGGGCCTGTGTATTTGATAGTTGATGATGATTGGGCCTCAGCTGGGCGCTGGCAGGTCCGACGTGCCACTATGATTAATTTTATTGAACGAGCTGCTCGTGATGACCGAAGTGTTGTTATTGTTCGTACTGCGATAAAATCAAAAAACTCCGATCACGAAATGATAAAGAAGATGTCTCCTGAAGAAGCTAAAAAATCAGTGGAGGCGTTGTTACCAAGGCCCTGGCACACTGATAGAGCCAAAGCGGTCAAAATTTTATTAGATTGGTGGAGTGAAAACAAATATCAACCAGGTGATGTAGTATGGGTTTCGAATAGCGTGGAGTACTTTGACCCAAAAATAAAGGCGCCAATTAATGTTTTGGTACGTCGTCTTGAGCAGTTGGGATCAGTTTTTATAATGATCGATAAGGCCGGACAGCTTCCAGTAATTCTACAACAGCCTGATACTGAAGGGCACGCACTCATCGTTAATATTTCCCGACCCTCGGTTAGGCGTGGGAGCATACCCAAGCGAATTTTTACGTTGCGTGCAGTTGATGACCAAGGCCGAACTTTAGCGCGCATCCCGACCACGCTCGCTAGAGGTAAACAGCGTTCACATGTAAAAATAAGTTTACCTTCAGAGCTTAGGAGTCGCCTAGCCCGGATAGAAGTTAGTGGTGTTAATTCCGCAGGAGGGGTGGCGTTGGTGGATGAAAGGTGGCGCCTTAGGCCTGTGGCAATCGTTAAGTCAGGTAGAAATATCGATCAACCCTTACTAGATTCTCAGCATTATCTACGCCAAGCACTAGATCCGTTTACGGAGGTTCGGATAGGTGAAATTGCAGAACTGCTTAGCCGGCCGCTTTCGATGATGATTATTGCAGATACTGAAAAGCCAACACATGACCAATTACGGTTGCTTAATCAATGGCTTGATAAAGGAGGTGTTTTAGTGCGGTTCGCTGGGCCAAATTTAGCAAGAAATGGAGGAATTCCTGATCCTCTGCTGCCGGTGCAGCTCAGGCGAGGTGACCGTGTTACTGGAGGTTCATTGTCATGGGGAAAGCCAGAAAGTTTGGCTCCCTTTCCGAAAACAAGCCCGTTTCATGGGCTGGCTATTCCAAAAGATATTTACGTACGTCGACAAGTTCTTGCTGAACCATCGCCGGACCTTGCAACAAAGACTTGGGCACAACTAAGAGATGGCACACCATTAGTCACAGCGGAGCAACGGGGATTAGGGTGGTTAGTTCTCGTCCACACCACAGCAAATGGAACTTGGGCAGATTTAGCTTTTTCAGGTGTTTTTGTAGAAATGCTACGGAGGTTGATTAACGTATCGCAGGGAGTAGTTATTTCAAATTCTAATGATCTTCCGCCAGTGGCTAATTTGGATGCTTTTGGTAAGCTCGGAGAACCCTTAGGAGAGACCTCATCGATAAACGTTCCCGATCTGGAAGCCGGTAAGGTGGGGCCACATAATCCACCAGGACTTTACGGATATGGCCAATCTTTGCGTGCTCTAAACCTAGGTCAAGGTTTAAAGAGTTTCCGGGCTTTAGGGCAGTTTGGGAGAACCGTGCAACTATCCGAATATTCGCATCCTACTTCTTTAGACTTGAAGCCGTGGCTTCTTTTATTTGCGGCTGTTCTATTCCTAACGGATGCAGCCTGTAGCTTTTACATCCGTGGTTTATTTCGATTACGAAGTGCAATTTTATTTTTTTTATTTTCTTTGTTAACACCTATACCCTCATTTGCTAAAGACCTAGATGCCTATGCTCTTGCCAATAGTTTGGAAACACGGCTGGCCTTCGTGATTACGGGTAGCAAAGAGATAGATGAAATTAGTTATGCAGGCTTGGTTGGTTTGAATAATATGCTTTGGCGTCGCACAGCGGCTGAACTTGGAGATCCACAAGGCATTGATCCAAAGGTCGACGAACTTGCTTTCTTCCCGTTATTATATTGGCCAGTTATTAGTGATTTTAGCCTAGATGATAAAGCGACGAGGCGAGTGCGTAGGTATCTCAGAAATGGCGGAACAATTTTCTTTGATAAACTAGGAGCGACTATTGAGCGTACGGTGGATTTTGACTCGTTAGCGAGGCAGCTTGAATTGCCTCGTTTGCTTCCAATTGATTCAAAGCATGTTCTTGGCCGTTCATTTTATCTCCTTCGTGAATTCCCAGGTCGTTGGACCGGGGATACGTTGTGGATAGAAAAGGCCGGAGAAAGAACTAATGATGGTGTGTCGCGGATAATCGTTGGCAATCATGACTGGATATCTGCTTGGGCAATGGATGATAGGCAGAGACCTATTTTTGCAGTAGTCCCAGGTGGAGAAAGACAGCGAGAAATGGCTTTTCGGTTTGGTATAAATTTAGTGATGTACGCGTTGACTGGTAATTATAAAGCAGATCAGGTTCATTTGCCTGAAATAATCCGCAGGCTAGGAGAATGATTGATAGATTGGTATTAGCACCGATTGTGCCTTGGTCAGTAATTTATTTGTTTGCGGGGATATGTGTCTTTGTTTTTGCCTTTGTAATTGTGCAGCATAAAGTTTGGCCGTTGTGGCGAATAATGGCATCACTTTTTATTGCTTTAGCATTGATTGATCCTAAACTAGTTCGTGAAGAACGAGTGAAGCAAAAAGACATAGTCCTAGTGCTAGTTGATAGATCAACAAGCCAGACTGTGGGAAGCCGTAGGGTATTAACTGATAAAACAATTAAGCATTTACAGACCCAACTTGAACGTTTACCTGGGACTGAACTACGTATCGAAACGGTTCACGATCTAGCCCCAGACCCCAAAATTGGAAATTATGAAGAAGGGACGTTTCTGATTCGAAGACTTCGCCGAGCTTTGAATGCCCTACCAGCAGGGAGACTATCAGGAGTTGTGATAATTACTGACGGTCAGGTACATGATATGTCTGAAGAAGTAATGCGCTCAATTGCAATCACTTCGCCGGTACATGTGCTCCTAACAGGCAATAGTACTGAAATAGACCGGCGTTTGATTATTGAAGAAGCTCCTACGTACGGTTTAGTTGGGAAAGAGGCTTTAATACAATTTAAGGTTGAAGATCGTGCGGGAGTAAAAATAAAAAATTCCTTTGGCGACGCCGCGCAGGTAACGCTGCGCCAAAATGGAACTTTAATTGGTCAAGCAATGGTCCCTGTCGGAGTTAAAACGAATTTTAAAATCGCGCTTAAACACGCTGGCCCTACCCTGGTTTATTTGGAGGTTGCCCCTATCTCAAAAGAGCTTTCGAATGTTAATAACAAAGTGTTGTTGCGTATAAATGGTATACGAGACCGTCTCAGGGTGTTGTTGGTATCGGGTCAGCCGCACGTTGGGGAACGTGCCTGGCGGAATCTTTTAAAATCAGATCCAGCAGTAGACTTGGCGCATTTTACCATTCTTCGTCCGCCAGATAAAGATGACTTCACCCCTCTCAAGGAAATTGCATTGATAGCCTTTCCAACACGTGAACTATTTGAGCTAAAGTTGAAAGAGTTTGATCTCGTAATTTTCGATCGTTACGTAGTACGTAATGTGTTGCCTTCTAAATATTTCCATAACATCGTTAGTTACGTTAGGGGCGGTGGAGCGTTATTATTCTCAGTCGGACCAGAATATGTCGGAAAACAAAGTGTATTCAATACTCCGTTGGGACGGCTTTTGCCGGCTAAGCCGACTGGAGAAATAATAAATGCCGGTTTTAAACCATATGTGACCGAGATAGGGCGACGGCACCCAATAACTGGAGGTTTAACTGGCTCGGGGGAATTTATAAAAGATGGTACCGTCTCCAAGCCCAGCTGGGGTCGTTGGTTTCGCCAAATTGAGACGTCAGCGAAAGACGTTCGTACGTTGATGAGAGGCCATTCTGCAAGACCGTTGCTAGTATTGAATCAGTATGAGGAGGGTCGTGTAGCAGTAATTTTGAGCGATCATATCTGGCTTTGGTCACGTGGATTTGAAGGAGGGGGTCCTTATGGCGAATTATTACGAAGAACTACTCATTGGCTAATGAAGGAGCCGGAACTTGAGGCAGAAAACCTTTTGGCAGAGATCAAGGATGGCAAGCTACTTATTAAACGCCGTTCTCTGAGTGACGCTTCTCGTAAAATTACAGTACGTCATCCAAATGGGATTAGTAAAGAATACCGGGTTAGATTTAGCCCTAATGGTCTATCAAGTCTTGAAGTGCCAGTAGATGCAGTCGGACACTATGAAATTAGCGATGGAACGCTAAATACGCAGTCTGCAACCGTCGCTAAAAATCAAAAAGAGCTGTCTAACCTGCTTAGCAATGAACATATACTCAAGCCATTGGTAGAAAAAACTCGTGGCGGTATATTTTGGGCAAAAGAAATATTGCCCAATATTCGAAGGGTAGGCGCCAATCGAAGTCGGGTGGGTAAGGAATGGATTGGTATGGTTGAAAATAATTCATACGTGACGACGGGCCTAACGCAGGTTTCTCTGCTACCTCCTAAGTTTCTAATCTTTGCGATTCTGGGGATGGTTATGTTAGCGTGGTGGCGCGAGGGACAAAAAAATATACAAAGTTAATGGAAATAGTGATGGGGCATACTTACAGTCGTTCTAATTACAACTGCTTATAAAGTATAATTATCGCCCCATACACCCTAAAGCATTTAAACTAAATTTTGTAGTGCTTTATTTTTGTAGGTAAATTTTGCCTAGATATACAAATTCCACCCATCTTTTTCTGGGGTGAATTGTATAACTGCATGAATATAAACAATTAATTATTGGTACGACTTGTGCTTAATTAAATATAAGCGGGTGATGACTTTGAGTCGTAATTTAGACGTAATTAAAGGAATGGAAAATGAGGGCATTATCAATAGCAGCTTCAGGCATGATGGCTCAGCAACATCGTACAGAGGTAGTTTCAAATAATTTAGCGAATATGAATACTACGGGATATCAACGCCAACGAACAGAGTTCAATAACCTGCTTTATCGTAACCACTTGCGTCCTGAATCGAAAAGTTCGCAACCTGGGGAGACGGTTCCGTCAGGCGTGCATTCTGGCCATGGTGTGAATATCGGTGCGGTATATAGAGTAAACGAACAAGGAGCCTTAAAGTCGACCACCAACACATTTGATGTTGCTATTCGAGGGGAAGGTTACTTCCAAGTGCAATTACCAAATGGCGACATAGCTTATACTCGTGATGGAACTTTCCAGTTGAATGAAGCGGGTCAATTAGTAACGCACGAAGGTTTGTCAGTCTTGCCTGGGATAAACGTCCCATCCGGTGTTACTGATATTACTATTAATTCATCAGGTGAGGTATTGGTAACTCAAGGAGATGGAGCCACGGCTAATGTTGGTGGACTTCTGTTGTCGATGTTTCCTAATCCAGGTGGGTTATATGCTGTTGGCGATAACATGTTTGTGGCAACAGAGAAGGCGGGTGAACCAGCTGTTTCAGTTCCAGGTGCAAACGGAGCCGGAACTGTCCTTCAAGGTTTTATTGAAAGTTCAAACGTTAATGCAATCGACGAGATCTCTTCGCTTATTCGAGCAAATCGAGCTTACCAAATGAATGCAAAGGTCATGCAAGCGGCAGATGAAATGATGGCAACGCGTCGTTGATGTTATTCTCATGATGGTTTCGCTGTTTAATGTTTCGGAAATTTGTTTAGCTCGTGAGACGTTTGGTTAAGATTTTGTCAAGATATGAAGTTCTCTCAGTGTGACCCGCCCATCGGCATTGAGGTCCATTACAGCAAAGCGTTCGCGGCCTTTGGCTTTGAATTCGGCGATAGAAATATGTTCGTCGTGATTTTCGTCGTACCATCCAAAATATTTTAACCACGTCTTGCTTGTGCTAATTTCCTTTCTATCAAGATAACCGTTTCCGTTAGTATCGTGCAGGGCAAATCTATTCCATCGCGCGAGGTGAATTTCTTCCAATGTGATGGCGCCACTCCCGTCTATATCTAGTGAACTAAACCATTTAGGCTCGGATGTGTCGGCCTCGGCGGCAGGCATTAACCAAAAACATAACAAAAGTAAGATATTGAACATACAATATTTTTTAAACAAATACATTAGGCTTCCTCTTGCAAAAATTTACGCCGCGGAAACGGTAACTTGTATATGTGAAAGAAACCCTAAGAAATTTTATCTAATACGTCTTATTATTGTATCCCAATACGTATCTATCTTAATCCATGGAGAGTACATCAAGGCTGTTGGGAGTCTACCGCTAGTTTTGTATTATGCCATCTTTGTGGAAATACCGATAATGGAGTCCGTAATTATATCCCAGTCTTGGCTGGCGCCAAGATCTTTTCTCTGGGCAGGTCCGTATTCGGAAGGTCGATTAACGTATGCCGTCGCCATCCCATGAAAGCGTGCAGCTGCTAAGTCTTCATTGTGGGCTGCAGCCATCATTACCTCTTCAGGTTGTAAACCTAGAAAATTTATAGCTCCAAGATAAACTTGATCGTCTGGTTTGTACGCCTTGAAGATATCAGAGGAGAAAATAAAGTCCCAGGGAATATTTGCTCGTTTAGCCATCGATGATAGTAGTGTAAGGCTGCCATTTGATAACGGGCCAATCAAATAAAATTGCTTTAGTTTTATAAGTCCCGGAATGCTGTCAGGCCACGGGTCGAGGTGATGCCAAAATTTATTCAGATTTGTTTTCTCCTCTTCTGTGAAAACTTCAGCAATACCAAAATCGATTAGAATTTGATCGAGCCTTTTGCGATGAATGGCATCTATAGAGGTCCAAGGTCGTTCTCCTGACTGTACCTGGGCCATTCCTGGTTTGTATCCCGCCCGCCAGGCGTTAGCGAATGCAGGCCAATCAATATTTTTAACACCCTTATGTCTGGCTATATCTTCTCCCATGCGGGTAATTGAGCCTCGCCAATCAACCACTGTACCAAAAACGTCAAATAAAATCGCTTTAACATTTTCAATTTTCATCATCATCTCAATTCCAAGGCCTTATAAATTAGTTTGAAAATTCTAAACTACAGAATGAGTTCCTATATTTATTATTTTGCAAAGTGTGTTAGGTCTTTTTTGGGAGCTAAACTGGAGAATCTTAATTTTCTGTTTTTGTTTCACTATACACTTCAATAGGGGCGCAGGTGCAGGCTAAATGGCGATCACCATAGACGTTGTCTATTCGTGCGACCGGAGGCCAGTATTTATCCTCATGCAATTCTGCGATGGGGAAAAAGGCTAATTCACGTGAGTATGGGTTATCCCATTCGATGTCGAAAAGCATGCGATGACTATGAGGTGCATTTTTCAGGACATTATTTTTGGGATCCGCACTCCCACACTCAATGCAGGATATTTCTTCACGTATTTTAATTAACGCGTTACAAAGTCGGTCGATTTCGTAGAGAGATTCGCTTTCTGTGGGTTCTATCATAAGGGTTCCTGAGACAGGGAACGACATCGTTGGGGCGTGAAAGCCATAATCGATCAGTCGCTTTGCGACATCTTCATTGGAAATCCCGGAAGTTTCTTTGATGGGTCTAAGGTCGATTATGCATTCGTGAGCAACAAAACCGTCACGACCTGTGTAAAGCACAGGGTAATAAGGATTGAGACGTTTAGCGATGTAGTTTGCATTTAGAATTGCTATTTCGGTTGCACGGCGAAGTCCATGCCCTTTCATCATGAACATATACGACCATGAGACCGGTAAAATGGATGCTGACCCCCATGGGGCTGAAGCTACTGCGCCAATAGTCTCGTGTCCCTTCGCGGCCGGGTTTAAGCCTTTGATTAAAGGGTGATCAGGTAGAAATGGGGCTAGGTGTTTTTTTACGCAGATAGGACCAACGCCCGGCCCACCCCCGCCATGCGGAATGGAAAAAGTTTTGTGCAAATTTAAATGAGCGACGTCTGGACCAAACTTGCCAGGTTTTGCTATACCTACCAACGCGTTCATGTTCGCACCGTCCATATATACTTGGGCTCCGTTATCATGCATGATCTTGCAAATGTCTACGATGGCCTCCTCAAATACGCCATGTGTAGAAGGGTAAGTGACCATTAACGCGGCTAACATCTTTGTATGCTGTGATACTTTGGCTTTTAGGTCCTCTATATCAATATTACCATTGTCATCACATTCAATAACAATGACTTTTAAACCGGCCATAACGGCGCTAGCAGGATTAGTTCCATGGGCACTTGAAGGGATAAGACAAATATCCCGTTCGGGTTGTCCGTTTGATTCGTGGTATTTTCGGATTGTCAATAGACCAGAATACTCACCCTGAGAACCAGCATTAGGCTGCAGTGAAACAGCATCGAAGCCAGTGGCTTCACAAAGCATTTCCTCTAATTCTCTAAAAAGCTGTTGATATCCTTGAGTTTGTTCCAGGGGTGCGAATGGATGTATATGTGCGAATTCTCGCCAAGTTATAGGAATCATGCTTGATGCTGGATTCAGCTTCATGGTGCAAGACCCAAGAGGTATCATTGCGCGGTTTAGTGCAATATCTTTTGCGACTAACTTGCGCATATAGCGCATCATTTCTGTTTCGGAGTGATAGCGATGGAAAATTTGATGCTCTAAGTAATTAGTGGTGCGTAGAAGATTATGTGGAATGTTCTCCGCGGCTTCAAAGTCTAGGTCGTCAATGTTTAAAGAACTTGGTTCCTTTGCCGCAAATATTCTCCATAATGTGACGATGTTGCTGCGACGAGTAGTTTCGTCTACAGAAATGCTAAGATGGTCACTATCTACTATCCTAAGGTTGATCATTTGCTCACGTGCTCGCGCGGCTATACGATCGGCTTGCCCCGGTACGTAGACGGTAATGGTATCAAAGAATGATTTATGAACGATATCGAAACCAAGTTTATTTAGGCCGTTAGCTACAATAACACCCATACGGTGAATTTTTTTTGCTATTTTCCGGAGTCTTTTTGGGCCGTGGTACACCGCATAAAACCCGGCCATAATGGCAAGCAAAGCCTGTGATGTGCAAATATTAGAGGTAGCTTTCTCCCGACGAATATGTTGTTCGCGAGTTTGAAGTGCTAAACGCAGCGCTGGGCGACCTTGATTATCAATAGAGTAGCCTATGATGCGTCCCGGAATGTGTCGACGAAATTGTTCGCGTGTAGCAAAAAAGGCGGCGTGTGGTCCTCCATAACCCATTGGGACGCCGAAACGTTGTGCAGAACCGATGACAATGTCTGCATTCATTTCGCCCGGCGGAATGATGAGGCAAAGAGCCGCTAAGTCACTTGCGACGATAGCCAGGGCATCTAAACTTTGAATTTTTTTGATGATACGTTCTAGGTCGTCCACGACACCGGATGAACCTGGGTATTGTATTATGGCACCGAAGATATCACTTTCAGGAAAATTTTTCGAGGCGTCATCTACTATAAGTTCAAAGCCAAAGGCTTTAGCCCGCATTCTAAGTACAGCTAGAGTTTGTGGATGGATATCTTCGTTAATAAAGAATCGATTGCTCTTAGACTTGGAAACCCGTTTTGCCATCGCCATCGCTTCTGCTGCAGCTGTACCTTCATCGAGCAGCGAGGCGTTTGCGAGTTCCATACCAGTGAGATCTACAACCATTTGTTGGAAATTCATCAGGGCTTCCATTCTTCCCTGGCTAATCTCGGCTTGATAGGGAGTGTAAGCGGTATACCAGCCCGCGTGTTCCAGCACATTTCGAAGTATTACGCTGGGTGTTCTCGTGCCATAATAACCCATGCCTATCATAGATGTGAATACTTTATTGCGGGAGGCCATGTGGTGAAGGTAATCAAGAGTGCCGCGCTCAGTTTTTGAACTGCCTATAGTTAAAGGTTCTCTGTCGCGGATCGTATCGGGGACAGTTTTATCTATCAGTTCCGCTATAGAGCATAAGTTGAGAGTTTTTAGCATATGCGCCACATCATCATCTGTAGGGCCTATATGGCGACTTACAAAGTCATCTCGCGCTTCCAGCTCTACCAAGGTTTCTGGGGGCATCACATCATCCTCCACAGTCTATGTACCTTTAGCTATTATCACTTATAAAAGCTATATAAGCATCATCATCCATAAGTTGATTGAGCTCTGCTTCATTTGATAGCCTTATTTTGAAAAACCAACCTGTGCCCATGGGGTCTGAGTTTACCTTTTCGGGGGTATCTTCTAAACTGCTATTTACCTCTGTGACTTCCCCGGAAACGGGGGTGTAAATTTCACTTGCAGCTTTGACAGACTCGACGATTCCGACTTCGTCACCTTTTGTTAATTGTGTTCCGACCTCTGGGGTTTCAACAAAAACAACATCGCCTAGTTGTTCCTGAGCAAAGTCTGTAATCCCGACGGTTCCAATGCTATCGTCAATAGAGATCCACTCATGATCTTGGGAATATTTTGTTGTCATCGGCTCAGCTCCTAATTTTCTGGTTTAAAATATTTATGTGGAACAAAGGGTAACGTTTTGACGGACGCAGCAACGTGTGATTTTCTAATTATAAGCTTTAGAGCTGTGCCCTTTTTTGACCAACCACTGGGCACGTAACCAAGCGCGATAGATCTCCCCAAAGTGGGGCTGAAGCTACCAGAGGTAATTTCACCAATTATATTGTCTTTTCGGTCCAGGATAATAGAACCGGGACGCGCTATTGTCCGGCTTTCTAGCATTAGCCCCACTAGCCTTCGTTCCGTACCATACTTCGCCTGCTGTTGGATGATGTCAGCTCCTCGGAAGTTACCATCCTGCATGCGTCTGTTATTTATTGTCCATTCCAACCCGGCCTCTATTGGGGATGAATTTTCATTAATATCTTGACCGTAAAGGCATAAGCCCGCTTCTAAACGTAGCGAGTCACGAGCTCCTAAACCTGCAAATTTAGTATTAGGTTGATTTAGCAAGGCACGCGCTAAAAATTCGGCGTCTTTAGTAGTGGTAGAAATTTCGAACCCATCTTCTCCCGTATAACCACATCGACTAATTACAACGCGTTTTCCGAACAATTTTGTGTTCAAAAAAGTCATGAATTGCATGTTGCTTATCTCACTATTTAAACGTGATAGGATGGAAGCCGCTGAGGGGCCCTGCAAAGCCATAAGAACCTGGTCTTTCTTAAAGTCGATGCTTATACCGTTTCCTAATTCTCGGCAGAGGTGCTCAAAGTCGACATTGGCACGCGCACAATTTACAATAAGGTTTAAGTAACCCATTCCTTTTGAAACCATAATGTCGTCGATGATTCCACCATCTAAATTTATCAGCGCAGTATACCGTATCCGCCCCTCAGCTAGGCCACTTATATTTCCAGGGACCAGAAGCTCCAACTTTTGGTCTAAATTATCTCCACGTAGAATTATTTGGCCCATATGCGATACGTCGAATAAGGACGCCTTATTTCGTGTATGTACGTGCTCAGCTATAATACCGTTAGCGTATTGAACTGGTAGAGAATAGCCAGAAAAGGGTATCATTCGAGCGCCGAATTCCCGATGCAAAGAATCGAGTGCTGTAGTTTTAAGAGGTTTTTGTTTTCCTTCTATCATCAAGTATCCTAATCGTGATAGGTTTGACGCCCACCAATTCTGCTGCATATTTGAAGCAGAAAAAATAGGCGCCCCCTCTGTCTCGGTACCTGAAAGATTGACCGGGCTAACAATTGTATGCTGCGCTCGGCTTTCATCTTCGGTGGGGCAATAACTATATGCTACGCCCACTTTCCAGAGCCCCATTAAGTCGCGGTCCTTTAGCCTGAGAGTTTCCGGGGCGGTTGCTCCTTCGGCGCCAGCAGCTATATAAAAGTTAACAGCCGGTCTCTCCCACGACGGTCAACTGGGAAACTTATTTAATTACACGGTATGATCACACAAGCGATAATTGAGGTCAATCAAGACAATTATTAAATAAAAAACCCTTACTGCGCTCGGTTATATTCTAATTGGTCTCTATCGAGCGCAAATCCAGTATAGATGATATAATCTGTAGAATTAACATCGCTACGAAGTGGCAGTTCCAAAGGTATCGTTTCCCCTATGACCTTTACTTTATTGCGGTTACCCGGAAAGTTAACTTTAACTTTGAAGGGTTCGCGATAAAGCATGGCTTTATTTTTATCAGTTACGTGAACAAAGTAAGGGATCGTGGCGCTTCGGTTTTTATTTGCAGGTCCTCGGCGAGCTAAAAAGGTAACGGAAAATTGTGCCTCCATGTGACCAATTTTAGTCTCTTTTTCCACATAGGTGAAGCATTCAAGTTTAGCATCGGGGATAGAAGCTTCAAAGTTGATATCTACTATGTCACGCCCTGGGCCCGTTCTAAAAGCAACCATGTGTGCCGCATCCTTGATGATGCGGTAACTGGGGCATTCGTAAACGATTGGTTTTGACCATATTGAGGCTGCATTATCGAAGGTAGTTGAAACAGTCTCACAACCGCTAAGAATAGTGGTTATAAGGGCGGTTATTGCTATTCTGCGAAATTGTACTGCCATAATTTAAACTTTCCAAAAGCAAAATAAGTAATTTGCCAAATTTTGCCGAAGAAATTGGTTGCTCCAAACCTGAATGTAGTGTTGAGAACATAATGTAGTTTAGGGCATATTGAGCGGCAAGGTTTTGATAAAAGCGAATTTTGGACTCCATTAAAATTATAGCAAGATCCAGATGGGTAACTTCATTTAAATATTATAGATAGTAATCTGTATTAAGATTTAGTTTTATTATATTTTAAAAAATCAGAAATCTATAATTCAATTATTTACACTAACCTGTGGTTCTGGCTAGTAGAATATTAAATTTATATGTCTAGTATCCTACACTTGTCGGTATCGCATTATAAAACAAACGATTATATATGGCTGTTTATACCGAAGTAAGTGAAGAAGAACTGACCACCTTTATCGCTGATTACGACATCGGTAAATTACTTTCCTATAAAGGGATTACGGAGGGAGTAGAAAATAGTAACTACTTAATCATTACGGGATCGGGAAAATTTATTCTGACGCTATATGAGAAACGCGTTTTGGCTCACGATCTGCCATTTTTTTTAGGCCTTATGGAGCATTTTTCAAAATGTGGCCTGCCGTGTCCGCTGCCAATTCGGGGTCAAGATGGCAGGACTCTTCGAAGTTTGTGTGGGCGCTCCGCAGCGATAATTAATTTTCTGCCTGGTAAATGGCTAAAATGGCCAGGGATTGACAAGTGTGCGAAAGTTGGAGCTGTTTTAGCGAGCTTTCATAACGCAGGCTCTAATTTTTTAGTGTCACGGCCAAACGATCTTTCTGTAAGTTCTTGGCGCCCTTTGTTGGAAAGTTCACGAAAGAAAGTTAATGAAGTCTACCCGGGTCTTTTGGAGCAATTATCGGAGAAATTAATGGTGCTGGAACATTCGTGGCCGGTTGGGCTCCCGTCTGGAATTATACATGCAGATTTGTTTCCAGATAATGTTTTTTTTCAAAATGGTCAGGTTTCAGGTGTTATAGATTTTTATTTCGCATGTACGGATGCCTTTGCATACGATCTGGCGATTTGTTTAAATGCTTGGTGTTTTGAGCCTGACCTAAGCTTTAACATTAAGAAAGCACGTGTACTATTAGAGGCTTACCAAAAGGAAAAAGCACTGAGTGAGCAGGAAATTCACGCACTGCCAATGCTGGCCCGTGGCGCCGCAATGCGGTTCTTACTTACGCGTCTTTATGACTGGCTTAATACGCCGGTAGGTGCATTTGTAACGCGGAAGGATCCGATGGAATTTCATACTAAGCTACGATTTCATGAAACAATTGCAGATATTGGTGCTTATGGATTGGATTGAGTACTATAAATATGGATAATAATAGTGATGTGGTTGAAATATTTACTGATGGATCTTGTCTTAGCAATCCAGGTCCAGGAGGGTGGGGTGTTTTGCTGCGGTGGCGTGGCACGGAACGGGAATTAGCAGGGAGCGAACCTTATACAACAAATAACCGTATGGAGTTGATGGCTGCTATACAGGGATTAGAGGCACTGAAACATCCATCCCGCGTTATGCTAACCACTGACAGTACCTATGTATGCGACGGTGTTTCAAAATGGATAAAAGGTTGGAAACTTAATGGTTGGAAAACTTCGGCAAAGAAGCCCGTGAAAAATGTAGATCTATGGAAACGTCTTGACCTAGCGCTTTCGGCACACCAGGTCGATTGGTGTTGGGTTAGAGGCCACGCTGGGCATGCTGAGAACGAACGGGTAGATCAACTAGCGAGCAAGCATGCTAGAATTCAAGCTCGTGCACCTAGTAAGGCTTAGATGATTTAAACTAGATCCGGTATTTTATTGGGATGCGGTTGTCCGCCGACGATTGTTTGCGTTAATTGACGATGTCAAAGCTCTAAATTAGCTCGTCCAATTCGGACAGCATTTCTTCAGCACTGGTTCTCTCGAGAGCACTTTCATCTATATGAACTGACTTTACAATTCCGTCATCTACGATCATGGAAAATCTCTGGCAGCGGATGCCCATGCCTCGTTCAGTTAGGTCCTTTAAAAGGCCAGTAGCTTTGGCAAATTTAGCGCTCCCGTCTGCCACCATCATAACTTTATCTCCGACGTTTTGATCCTTGCCCCATGCTCCCATTACGAAGCAGTCATTTACGGAAATACAAATGATGTTGTCTATCCCTTTTGCTTTTATAGCATCCGAATGTTCTACAAAGCCAGGAAGGTGTTTTGCAGAGCACGTTGGTGTGAAGGCACCAGGTAGTCCAAACATTGCAATCTTCTTTCCTTTTAAAAACTCATCACTCGAGAACGTTTTGGGACCTTCAGGGGTCATAGTAGAGAGTTCAATAGAGGGAATGGGGTCTCCAACATTAATAGTCATTATATTTTCCTTTAAGCCGCAAATATTAAGAGTGCCAAAGCCATCAATAATCGCACTATAGCGATTACGGGGTATTATCTCAAAATATTCGGAGAGATATGTGATTGAAAATTTCTAATTTTGTAGCTCTTATCGAGTTTCTGCATTTGCAAAGGCTATAAATATGGCCGATTTAGTAAGAAGTTCGGGCAGTATAATGCCGTTTGGAGCGTTTGGACCATAGACAACGTTGAACGGTATCCCAAATCGGTTGAATTTAGATAAGTATTGAGAGATTGTGTGATCTGGGCGGGTCCAGTCTGCTTGCATTGCTATAACATTATTTCTGCTCATACGCTCTATAACATCTGTGCTTTTTATAACTAAGTTCTTGTTTACCTGGCATGTTATGCACCAGTCCGCTGTTATATCAACGAAGACGGTCTTTCCTGATGAGACCAACTCATTAATAATCGTAGGTTCAAAGGGTTTCCAAATTCCTATTAAACCGGCACCTAAATCAAACCTTCTATCGACGTCACTTGTGTTTGGTGTCCATAGTGGTGTTGTTAAGGTAACTGTAGCTAAAAGACATAGGCCCGGTGCTGAAAGTTGAACTCCTCCAAAATTTTTTCTGTGTGCCAAAAACATCAGTAATATGCTTGAAAGCGAAGCGAAGCCAATCACGCTTGCGGTAACTAGGCCGCTGACACCAATTAAAATATAGAATAACCATACAGCTGTGCCAGCTAAGAGAAACCCTAGTATATGTTTTAAATAAAGCATCCAATTTCCTGGTTTTGGGAATTGGGCAGCCAGTAAAGGAAAGGCCGAGATGATTATGTGCGGTAGGGCTAGCCCGGTGCCGAGGACGAAAAAAACAATTAAAATATCAATTGTTGATCCAACGAGAGCAAAACTAACGGCTGTTCCAAGAAATGGTGCTGTGCACGGTGTGGCTAAAATAGTGGTGAGAGTACCCTGCAAAAAATGACCAACCAGGCCATCCACTTTCAAAAAATTTTGGCCAATACCTGAGAGGCTTTTTGGCAAATGAAATTCGAAAAACCCCCATAGATTGCAGGCGAATATTGTGATGATTAGGACCAGGGTCGCAAGAAACCACGGTTGTTGAAATTGTATACCCCAGCCAATTGTGGAACCAATAGAGCGTAAAACAATAAGTGATAGGGCTAAAACAATGAAAGCCGATATTATTCCTGCTGCAGAAGCGAGAAAGCCTAGTCGCACTTCACGTGGATTACTGCCGCTTTGGTCAATTAAGGAAAATATTTTCAAAGATAATACAGGCAGCACGCAAGGCATAAAATTTAGAATAAATCCCCCGATTAAGGCGAGCAATAGGATAAAAGCAATAGATGGTCCTACTCCGATTCTGCTTGGAGAACTTGGCGGAATGATAGCAGTGGGGGCAATTTCCTTGGCAGGCATCGTTATTTCGGTGGCAGTATTGCCGTTGACCATGGTTACAGTGAAAAGAGTTCCAGCTAGCGATTTTTCCAAATTTTCGTTAACATTATTAAGGCCAGAAACGGTGAAATATAAATGTGCTAAATTGCCCCCATCGCTTATACGAATAGTTGGTTTAGAATAAGTCAGCTTAGTTGGCCCTTCGACAAACGCGTCTGGTTTTTTGAATGTCTTATCTGAATTAGCCAAAAGCCGGAGCCACGTTTGTCCATTATGCTTCCAAGTTTTGAGGGAAATAATTTTTAACCCATTCCAATCGCCTCTCTGCGGGACCTGTGATGTAAAGATATTAATGAGGTGCGCATGTGGGCTAGTTTGCGGCAAGCCAGCAGGAAGGTGGAGTGTAAGTCTAGCTTCGTAGGGAATACAAATTTTGTTGCATGTCAGATAACTAACCTTAGCGACCAAATTGGTAGCGGTTTGTGGATGAACTATTTGGGCGTTTATCGGCAATAAAACGTCGTCTTGATAGCCAAGTGTCTCTAGGCCTAATATCGAAAATCGCTGTGGTACTGGCCATGTAAGTGTAGCTGACTTTAGATTCGATGAGTCCGCCCAATCAATAATCGGTGAAAATCCAGCATCGCCTGGACTTCGCCAATAAATTTTCCATCCAGGCTTTAATTCGAAATGTAATCCAAGGGATATTTTTTGCGAAGAAATTGTCGCTGATGCTGCAACAAGTCGGACACGAGAATATTCGGTTTCTACCCAGTTAGAGGCCCCGAGTTCTCGCTTGGCGAGGACGTTGCTACTCAAAGCACTAATAAGGACCATGAGAATAATTGGTAATATGGTTAGTCTATATCTTAAGCGCATTGCCCAATCCACCATCCCAGCCTCTATATACACGTATGATATAAGTATTTCACGTTTTGATGGCCTATTTATAATTTAAGGTTATCTTTGAGCGTAGAGAAGGATATGCCATAATTTCGGTGTCTATTCTCTTGACGGTGGAGGAGATCACCATGGGTGATGGTAGTGATGTTATAGATCCTATTAATGCGGAGGCTATTTACCTTCCTGGACAAATTTTGGTTGCTATGCCTGGTATGAACGACCCTCGTTTCGAAAGGTCGGTAATATATATGTGTGCTCATAATCATGAAGGCGCTATGGGAATTGTTATAAATAGAGCAATTGATTCTATAACGTTTCCTGAAATGCTCGAGCAAATGGGAATAAAAACAAGTCAATCGTTCGATGCGATACGTGTTTTATTAGGTGGGCCCGTTGAGCAAGCGCGCGGATTTGTGTTGCACTCACCGGATTATTTACAAGAGGCATCCATGATGGTTGATGTAAATGTAGCTCTTACCGCAAACATTGATATCCTTCGCGCCATTGCTGAGGGAGAGGGCCCCCGTAATTGCTTGCTCGCTCTTGGCTACTCTGGGTGGGGGCCTGGGCAATTGGATGCAGAGATTTTGCAAAATGGTTGGCTTAGTCTTTCAGCTGATGATGATTTGGTCTTTGGAAAAGATTTGGATGCTAAGTGGGAACGTGCAATGGCGAAAATTGGCATAGATCCAGCGATGCTTTCTGATAACGCAGGGCATGCTTAGTAGCCATGACTCGAAAGAAAAAAACTAGAGTCCAAAAATATGATGGAAGGTCTTCTCCTGAAAAATTAATGGAAATGTTATCCCAGCAAATGGAAGCCTGCCCCGATGCGGGAAGTCTAAATGATCATGCTATAATTCCCTTTGTAGCTGCGCTTGAAAAGGTTTGTGGGGCGAGAGGGTATGTACTCAATATTTTTGGAGAGACCTCTAATCTAATTTTTACCGGCAACGAATCTTATAGCCGCGAAATTTATAATTTGGTGGAAAAATATTTAGATGAAATCGATACACGCTAGTCAAAGACCGCACGCCGGTATTCAAGACGTGGTTAAAAATATTATCCTCCGCCTGACTATGTTATTTGCCGGCATAGTTTGTCCTCCGGCTTATTTGCACAGCGTGCATTGTATAAAAGATGATATTAAGTCGGTATAGTTTACTCTAATTTTTTAGGCGGTTTGCAATTGGTTCAAACATTGTATTGTCACTAGTGGGCCCTATGGATGCTACTGTTGGAGTGCCTTTGAATAGGCGTTCGGCAACCCTGATAACACCTGTTTCATCAACGGCGTTCACCTTCTCTATAATTTCCTTTGTTGAAATTGGGCTGCCAAAAATCAACATATGCTGCGCGAGTTGTTCGCACCGGCTAGTTGTACTTTCCAAGCCCATTAGTAAATTTGCTTTTAGTTGGGCTCGTGCGCGCTCAATTTCTTCGGATGTGACTTGGTTCTTGACCTTATCAAATTCTTCAAGTACGAGCTGGACTAAACTCGGGACCTCTTTTGGGCCGGTTCCTGCATAGATGCCAAAAATACCAGCATCCGTATAACAAGATAAAAATGAGGAAATAGCGTATGCGAGTCCTCGCTTTTCTCGAACTTCTTGGAATAACCGTGATGACATTCCTCCGCCCAAAAGGGTGGATAATATAGAGGCGCTATAGAAATCTTCATCGCGATAGGAGAGTCCCTTAACGCCCATTACCAAGTGCACTTGTTCTAAATTCCGCCTTTCGTGAAAGTCGCCACCTTTGTAATTCGCTTTTCCTCTTTTTAAAACACTACGGGTAGGAATACTTGTAAATACGCTTTCGGCAATCTGAACGAGTTCAAGATGGTCTAAGCGGCCCGCTGCAGTCAAAACTAGATTTGGCGTACTATAGTGGTCACCCATGTATGAAAGTAAGTGCGCACTATCAAGCTTCTGAATGACTTCCGACCTTCCAAGTATTGGCTGCCCCATGGGTTGATCGGGGAAGGCCGTTCCCTGAAAATGATCAAAAATAATGTCATCTGGAGTGTCGTTGGTTTGGTGTATTTCCTGCAGGATAACCGCGCGTTCTCGCTCAAGTTCCTTCTTATCCATAAGCGAGTATTGGAGAATGTCGCCTATAATTTCGACAGCTAGCGGTAAATTTTCTTTTAATACCTTTGCGTAATAGGCTGTGTTTTCGCGAGATGTGTAAGCATTTAGATGACCGCCAACTGCTTCAATTTCTGAGGCTATAGCATAAGCATTACGTTTACGTGTGCCTTTGAAAGCCATATGCTCTAGGAGATGAGAGATACCATTAACCTCAAAACGTTCATCTCGTGTCCCGACATTCACCCAGACCCCGACGGACACGGTTTCAACCGTTTCCATTCTATCCGAAACAATCCGCAGTCCATTTTTTAAAGTGGTTAAATTGATGTCGCGCATTGCGTTTATTCTAAAGTCCGTTTTTCGATGAAATCTTTTATAAGCTCTACATCATTGACCAGAATATTAATGTGTTCTTCTCGTAACATTAGATCTTCAAGGTGTTTTGGTAGCGTGGGACGGGAGCCAGATGCTCTCATGACGGCCTCTGGAAATTTAGCGGGATGAGCCGTAGCTAATACTAACATGGGTTCTGAAATACCAAGTCTACATTCTCTGGCAGCGGCCAGGCCAACGGAAGTATGAGGGTCCAACAAGATTCCTTTTTCAATGAAGGTTTTGTTGATAATAGAGCGCGTCTCGTCATCATCAAAGCATGCACCATTAAACAATTCTCTTACTTTCTCTAAAATATTCATAGGAACAGCTAAAATTCCTGTTTTACGAAAATTATGCAATGTATCTGCGACACGAGGACCATCACGGTTATATACCTCAAAGAGCAAGCGTTCAAAGTTTGAAGAAATTTGAATATCCATGCTTGGACTAATAGTTGGTTGGACATCCATAATCTCCATTCTACCCGTTTCAAAGAACCGTGTGAGAATATCATTTGAGTTGGATCCTACGATGAATTGCTTGACCGGAAGCCCCATGCGTTTAGCGACATATCCGGCAAATACATTGCCAAAATTACCCGTTGGCACCGCAAAATTGACACGTTGTCTTGGTCCACCAACTTTAAGAGCAGCCCAGAAATAATATACGACTTGGGCCATTATTCGGGCCCAATTTATCGAGTTAACGGCCGACAGTTTATGCTTGTCTCGGAATTCGAGGTCATTGAACAAAGATTTGACCGCGTCTTGACAGTCATCAAAGGTTCCCTCAAGCGCAATGGTAGAAATGTTGTCTGCAATTACTGTTGTCATTTGCCGTCGTTGCACGTCGGAGATTCGACCATGCGGATATAGGATGAAGGCGTTTATGTTTTTTCGGTTTCGAAGTGCGGCGATTGCAGCCGAACCGGTATCACCTGATGTGGCCCCGACAATGCAGATAGTTTGGCTGCGTTTAGCGAGAACGTGATCAAATAAAGAACCGAGAAATTGCATAGCAATATCTTTGAAGGCCAAGGTTGGGCCATGAAATAGCTCCATCAGCCACTCTTCGTTCTCTATATTAACTATAGGAACGATCTTGTCAGTTTCGAATTGACCGTACGCATCATCAATGATGCCTTTAAGTTCGTTTCGACTTAACGCATCACTAACGAAAGGAAACATGACCTCTAATGCAAGTTTGGTGTAACTGAACTCTTTCCACGTAGCTATTTCTGCTTCGGAAAATTCCGGCCAACTTTCGGGCACATAAAGCCCCCCATCCCTTGCTAAACCAACGAGCAGAACTTCATCAAAGGACACAGTCGGTGCAGTGCCCCGTGTACTGATATATCGCAAGACTAGTCTCCCAGGCTGGGGGGCCTATCAAATGAGTGGCGCAGACTAACTCTGGCTATCGTGATGGGCAAGAACTGGCTGGCCCTTTGCAAGAGTCTACGAAATGGTGTTTTTAGCACGCGCTCGACCAAATGGCTAACATGTGATTGTTTTCATGGTATACTGAAGGTCTGCTCGAAAATGGCGAATTAAGATATTCTGATCGGCTTTCAAACTCACAACCGCAGAAATAGGTTCTAGAGTTTGTCATAGTTAATTTCCAAATAAAGCGTCGCCATTACAGATAATGGAATTGCCCTCACCGTCTAAAACATTGAATTGGGGACGTTTGAAATTATACCTGTGGTGCAATCGAATGCTTGTCCCTGGTATTACCACGCCTGAAAAGCGACATGCAAACCTTTATGGTGTGCTTGGGTCAGCATCAAGAGTAGCGGCCTTCTCTGTATGGGTAGAGTTCCAGAGGCTACCACACTCCGAATAAATCTTTGGCGGTTCGTGACCTATAGGGATGGTAGTTTCATTCCAACAAGAGGTTGTCTTATTTGAAGGCTTTTCTACTGGCAGTACTATTATTGTGTGAGCGGAGATTTTCTCCAGTCGTGGATCATCGAAATAAAAATTTGAAGTTTCTCTTGGTCCGGTGGGAAAAGCCAGAGCATTACGGGTAATGAGTTCTTCTTGATAAGGACCAATTTCAGAACCGACAACTGAGGCTAGTTCAAGTATCTCACTTGTAAATGGTCTTTAAAAAATTTTGGGTTGAGTGGCTCGCCGGAGATGTTAGTCAAGAGTTCTGAAGAAGACTTCAAACGTGCAACTCCGTGTATATGTGTACGAAGCCATGAAATTAGGGGAAAGAAGTCGCCTATTCTAATGCCATCCTCGATATTTGGGTTAGTCTCGCGCGCAGTTGTATATAGTTGGGCTGCTGTTATAGCTCCAAGAGTATAAGTCGGAAAGTACCCCCATGCGCCATCATACCAGTGTAAGTCCTGGAGACACCCTTCTCGGTCTGATGGAGGCACGATTCCAAGCAGTTCTTTCATCATGTCATTCCAGGCTGTTGGCAGATCGTTGAGAGACAGATCTTCCGCTAGAAGAGCTCTTTCTAAGCGGTAACGTATAATAATATGTGCCGGATACGTTATCTCGTCAGCGTCGACCCGTATGAAATCTGGCTTAACATGGGTATGTAGGCGAAATAGGTTTTCAGCATCCCAAGCGGTGTTCTGTCCGTTAAAAGCTTTACGGAGAATGGGGGCGGCCCAATGAAGAAACGGCCGCGATCTGCAGACTTGCATTTCTATCAGTAAGGATTGGCTTTCATGCATGCCCATTCCCAAAGAATAACCAACTGGTTGGTAACGCCATCGTGCAGGAAGACCTTGTTCGTACATAGCATGCCCCGTTTCATGAAAGATACCCATTAAGCCCGATATAAAATTAGCCTCATCATAACGAGAGGTAATCCGTACATCATCTGGTGTGCCACCACAAAACGGATGCAAGCTGGTATCTAGTCGGCCATGAGCGAAGTCGAAGCCCAATGCTTTCATAAAGTATTGGCCAAGATTTTTTTGTGCAAGAATGGGAAAAGGGCCTATCGGCATTATAGGCGTTGGCCTCGCGGATTGAGCGGAGCGTGCGTCGTCGATAATGTTAGGAAGAAACGATGCAATATCCTGAAATATTCCTTCAACTTCGCTTTCGCAATAACCTGGCTCATAGTCATCGAGTAGAGCATCATAAGTAGAAAGGCCAAGTGCTTCGGCTTTGACGGCTGCGGTCTCCCTAGTAAGATTTAATACATTCTGCAATAATGGTTTTACAGATCTAAAATCATCCTCAGGGCGGGCTTTCCGCCAACTTGCTTCGCAAGCCGAGCAGGCCTTAGAGAAGGCTACTACCAACTCTTCAGGCACAGCGGTAGCTTTTGTCCATTGGCGGACCATTTGATTTAGATTCGCTTGTTGCCACCCATTAAGATTATATTTAGAAGCTTTCGCCTTTCCAATCAGTTCCCCAATTTCTGGGCAAGATGTTAGTGTATGAATAACTGATTTGAGTTGAGCAAACTGTTCTGCGCGTGCCGAGGATGCTCCCTTTGGCATGGCAGTGGCAGTATCCCAATGCAGGAAAGAAACTGTTTCATTTAGTATGCCAATGCGTCTATATCGTTTTTCTAGTTCAATATAAGCATCATTGGTCATGGTAAAATATTTAAAATTTAATTGCAGCTATTCGACTGAAATTTAAGCAAATTATTCTACTAGCAGTCTATCGAAGTGCGCCATGTAACTCCAAGTGACCAAAGAGAACCTTGATCTTTACATTATGAGAAAACGCACGTTCAGCGCCCCGGGAGATGCTAAACAAGCCACGAACCAACGGGACAAATTCTGGATGCGAAAAGATAAATTATAAATTCCTTCCTAGATCAACATCCATAGACCAATGCAGGAGGGAATGAAAACGATAGCTCCAATTATGAGAGCCACCTTAAATACTTCATCGTGGTTGAAATCGTCTGACATCGAGTAAAATCCTGTTTGCTTGATAGTTATATGAATCCAAATTCCTAAACTGGAATGGAGGCTAGGTAATTAATATAAACAAATTCCCAACAAGGCAACCATGTTCAATTTTTTGGTTGAAATCCTACGATAAAATTTAAGGCGATCTGATCATATCCCTGGAGCGATGGTTAAAGTCAGTTTTAAATTCACCAGAATTAAAAGCGGTGATCAAATCTTTGACGGCGTCCCCGAGAGAGTGGCGAGGAAGGAAACCTAGGTCATCGTACATTTTTTTGGAAGAAACTTTTTGAGATGCACTGCCACGTGGTGGTATATCTTCTAAAAGAATATCAGAATCGACGATGTCTCTAACTACATTCGCTAATTCGAGAAGGCTATGATTCTCAGTAACCGCATTAAAAGTTTCCCCGTCTATCCGTCCGTTTGGTTGACCAAGAAGAAACACAAATAGACCAACCACATCTTTAACATGGATGCTTGGATAATTTTTAGCACTCTTTGAAACCTTGATGATTTTCTTCGCAACAGCAGCATAGGTGAGGGCGTGCAAGGGAATATCAAGGTGACATATGGGAGCATATCCGAAAATATGACCTGTTCTGACTATTGAAGTGACGAATTCAGCTGTACTCTCCTCACCTAAAATTGTCTCACAGTGCTCTAAATGTTTTCCAAGTTCACTAGCTTTTTCGAAACGGTCGCTTTCTATAGCACTTTCCCCAGTAATCGGGCCGTAGACGCATGCGGAAGAGGTATAGATAAACCGCTTAACTCCTGCTGCCTTTGCGGTGCGCACGAGAACGGTGAAGGCATCTACAGTGACGAATTCATCATTTTTCGAATTTATACTGAGACGATTTTCGTTGGACGCACCTGCTAAATGAATTACCGCATTACATCCTTTTAAAGCCTTTTTTATGGTATCTAGGTCTCTAATGTCGCCTTTTATTTCTAATAAATTTACGTGATTGCGGACGTCTTTAAGTGCGTGCTCGCCAAAAGTATAAAGATCCAGCACTCTGACGTGATGCCCTTTTTTTAACAAATGCGGAACTAGCGCGCTGCCAACATATCCTGCACCGCCCGTGACTAGCACGGTCCATCCCTTCTTACGATTTATAAGAACTAAGAAGAGAATAAATATAATAATACCGAATAAGAGAATAAGCGGCCCGTATCCCTCACCCGTACTGCCTGAACCTACACCATGAGCAAACGCTTGCGACATTAAATTCCCAATTATCCATTTCCAATATTACATGTGGTCACTACATAACAGACCAGGCTACTGGCCCCATTAATTCATAAGCTTTAAAAATAGAGGTCCGCCATCAACTTATATGAGCCTTTTAGCATCCAATCTCATTCCAGCAAGAAGTTTGTCTAAACTAAAAATAATTTGTCTAAACTAAAAATAATTTGTCTGAACTGAAAAGAAATGTAAAAACACGCGTCCCTATTTATTACTTTGGAACATTTAAAACAGGAATAAGAGTTAGATGAGCAAGGACATCGCTTTGGGGCCCCGTTTTTCTGTATTTTTCTTGGTATTCAATCGTTTAAATATTCTTCTAGCAGTATTCTCAGTGGCCATTTGGATTTTGATTCCTGTATCGCCTTGGGCTGGCTCTATGGAGAAATATTCATTTGCGTTCCAAATTGAAAACGGGTTTGTCACGAACTCAGTACGTACAATTCGGGTCAAGGAAGATGGCTTGGTTGAAATTTTATGGGAGTCAAATAAGGATTTAGAATTGCATCTTCATGGTTACGATTTGCTTCTCCAACTTAAGCCTGGTGAACCAAGCAAAATGTCGTTTCATGCCCATACGGCTGGTAGGTACCCAGTGAGTACGCATGATGCTGGTGGTCATGGCGCATTAATGTATATAGAAGTTCATCCTCGCTAGACGGGAGGGAGTGTTATTAAACCCTCTAATTTCATCAGTGGCTTGATGGTGCTGCTCATCGGCATGATTGCCGCTACAACCACTGATGCTCATGCATTTGAAACACGTTATGATCTGCCACTCCCTTTAACGCTCTTCATTACAGGCGCAGGCGCCGCGGTGTTGTTATCGTTTGTTATAGTAGTGAATTTTGTTAAGCAGGATGACGCAACATCGGAGCCAATGTCTTATGATCTATTGAAGATACGTGGAAGCAAATGGTTTATATCGCCTCTGATCCTGAATACCTTAAGAATCATTTCCGTTGCAATTTTTGGATTGCTAATTATGGCAGGATTGTTTGGCGAAGCGGATCCATCAAAAAATATTTTGCCAACGTTTCTTTGGGTAATCTGGTGGGTAGGGATGGCATTCATTTCAGCGCTTATAGGAAATTTTTGGGCGCTGATTAACCCTTGGAAAGTCATTTTTGTCTGGTTTAAAAGAGTGGTTGGTGGATTTAGATGTTTTCGCAATTATCCAATATGGCTTGGACAGTGGCCATCCGTGATATTGTTTTTGGTATTTGCCTGGTTGGAATTAGTCTCGGATCAGGCCACGGATCCACTCGCGCTCGGCGTTTTAATTGTTATTTACTCTGGCATTACTTGGTTAGGTATGACCATCTACGGAATGAATGCGTGGCTTAAAAATGGGGAGATATTCACCGTTTTTTTTGGTATTTTTTCCAGGTTTGCACCTATTGCTAGAAATGCCAATCGGTTGGATTTACAACTCCCAGCTATAGGACTTTTAGACGAGCGTCCCGTTCCGTTTTCGGCAGTCTGTTTTGTGCTGCTTTTGCTTACCACTGTTACGTTTGATGGTATCCTCGAGACACCAATGTGGGTAGGAATTTTAGACCGTATTTCCAATAGTACATCTATAGAGTCTTCAGTGATGTTCCTGCAAATTGTTGAGATAAATTTGATGGTCGTTGCGAAGACCACCGCTTTGATAGTTTTCCCATGCATTTTCCTCGGGATTTTTTGTGCTTTTGGCCATGCCATGGCGGCGTTTGGTGGAGGTAAAATTTCTACCCTTGATGTAATTGGTTATTTTGTCATGTCTTTGGTTCCCATCGCCATCGCTTATCACATTTCCCATTATCTTTCCTATTTGCTGATCACGGGTCAAAAAATTATTCCGTTGTTATCTGACCCGTTTGGATTTGGTTGGAATCTTTTCAATACAGTTGGGTATCAGGTCGATATCAGTATTATTAATGCAAAAATGGTTTGGTACACTGCCGTGATCAATATCGTGGCTGGACACGTATTTGCAGTATACATAGCTCATCTTATGGCTATCAGGGTATTCACGGAACGTGACGCCGCACTTCGTAGCCAGATACCCATGTTAGTGTTAATGGTAGCGTATACGATGATTAGTCTCTGGGTAATGTCTCAACCGATAGTAAATTAGTATACAAAACTCTTTGGCACCTGAATTTAAGGCAAAGTTGGACCTAATGTAGAGTTAGGTGATTTGTAGACTTTAAAGTGAGGTGTCTTTATTTGTATGGGGTTTTGGAACAGTGCATAAGTGTGGAGTGAATGCGCTAGTTCTTTCCAACCAAGCTACTATCTATTTAATGTGTATAAAACTGATTTGGACATAATTTACTCGAGCAATACCGACAGGGGAGACAGTTTCTAAATTATGGGTATTAAAAAAGCCTTATCTACAATCATTGCGGCGAAAATTAGGAAAAGATAAAGAATTGAATAAAGAAATAGGGATTTAGCGGACGAAACCCCATCTTCCCTCCATAGTATCCAAACCCGGCGTGCAAACTCAAAACCGATTCCAACGGTGACAACGGCATATAAGGCACCGGAAATTCCCAAATATACTGGGGCTAATGTTATCGGCAGTAAACATATTGTATAAATGAGAATTTGAAGTTTTGTTGCACGTTCGCCTGCCACGACTGGCATCATTGGAATGCCTGCGGCTTCATAATCGCTGCGTCGAAAAAGTGCTAGTGCCCAAGAATGTGGGGGTGTCCAGAGAAATATGATTGCAAATAATGCAATACTGCCTAGGCCTACGTCTCCTGTCACCGTTGACCAACCTATCATTGGAGGGAAAGCCCCTGCAGCACCACCAATGACGATATTTTGTGGTGTTCTTCGCTTTAGCCAAATTGTATAGATAAAGACGTAATAGTGTATAGTGACAGCTAATAAAAAAGCAGACATTTGGTTTACGAACAAAGCCATCGTGGCTACCGAAATAACGGCTAAAACCATTCCATAAAGCAAGGCCTCTTTCGGCAACATACGACCTGCAGGGATTGGTCGGCTCATTGTTCGTTTCATGACTTGGTCAATATCTTCGTCATACCACATATTAATTGCCCCGGAGGCCCCAGCGCCAAGGGCAATACAAACTAGAGAAATCAATGACGTTTGTGGGTCGATAGAACCCGGTGCTAAAAGCAAACCCGCGAACGCCGTAAAAATAACTAGCGACATCACGCGGGGTTTTAGAATTAAGACATAGTCTTGTAGCCGGAAACGCGGTTCACGAACTTCTCGTTCCTTGTCTTTAGCGTTTTTCGCCAACTTTACGGCTTCAATTGCAGTCTTGGGCAAGGCCGAGATCCCTTCAAATAACCAGGAATATAAAATCAAGGGTGACCTTTATATAATTAAAGCAAGAGATCAATGCTAGCTCCTTAATTTTTTTGTGTTATATTGGATATGTAGGCATCTCATCTCTGTGTAATTTCGAAGATACGTTAATTGTAGCGAACATCACTCGCTACTAACCGTTTCGCATTGCCACAGCTATATATCAATTACTTTGGATTATAGCATTATTACAAATCATCAGTTTGTTGAATTGACACTAACTAACCGCTACGATCTCTAGAACTTGGGGTGAGAAAAAGTCATGCGGCATCCAATATGGAAAAGACTCTTTTTTGCTATATTGATTGCTCTTCTGGTGGTATTGGGTAGCAATATAATCGGAGAAATTCTATTCTCTCCACAGAGCTTAGATAAGCCTGTATACGTTGCTGAAGAATTCTCTTATGCTGATAAGGCAAAGGTTGATGAAGGAAAACCAGCTCGTGTAACTGACAGCTCTAGTCCTGATGACGTTGTTATAAAAGATGGGGACAAACGATTCGTAAATACTGAGCTAAGTCCTTCGACAGGTAAAATTCTGGGGCAGCTCAAGTCGGCCTCTCCTATAAGGGGCGCTAAGCTTTTTAGGAAATGTAAATCCTGCCATACAACGAAGAAAGGCGGCAGGAATGCCGTTGGCCCAAACCTTTGGGGTGTGGTCGGTCGAGCGAAGGCAGGTGGTGTGGGTTTCAAATACTCCCGAGCGCTAAGGGAGAAAGAGGGGAAATGGACGTTATCTGAGCTAGATGCTTTTTTAGCTGATCCGAAAAAATTCGCGAAGGGCACGAATATGAATTTTAGAGGTATCAAAAAAAATGAGGATCGGGCTGATTTATTGGTGTACCTTCACTTTCTCAGCGATAGCCCCGAACCTCTGCCGAACTGATATAGAGAGTTTTAATTGCAAATTGAGATCTTGAGTTTGTGTTTATTGCAATCAAAGAGGAGCTCAAATTTCTGCTATAATCCAGAGGAAATAATTGTGATAAATGATTAATCGCATTTGAAATTTTTAATAGTTACTTAGTTCCATTTACGTGAAAGATGGATATCTTGATTGATATTGAATTTGGGCTGCGGCTCTGACGATTAGCCTATTTAATTTTTTACTGTGCAATCCCGCTTCTAGCTAGATAACGTAATGACCGTGGTTAAAAAACTCATCTTATTTGTTGGCCAAACTGAAAATGATAATGTTAATCGCATGCTCTTTGGTCTTCAGCGTGCGTTTGAACAACTTGGCGTTGTGACAAGTAAGATAGACACAACCGCGGCGGATTATCGGGAAAAGTTGATCAAGACCATAGATAAGGACGATCCTAGCTTTTTTCTAGCGATGACCGGTATTGGGCTCGATTTGAGAGAAGAAGAAAATTTATTCAACCAGTTAGGAAAAACATTTGTTTCTATTTATCTCGATCCCATCATTCTTTACGCAGAGCAGATAAGAACTCCCATTGTTAAACGTGTAATTACTTCGACTTCAGATTGTGATATTGAATATTGGTCCAATATCGCACCTGATTTAGATATTAAATTTCTTCCCCACGCCTCTGAGCCACTTGAGCAAAAAAGAAACACTGATAGGTATATCGATATTGTTTTCCCAGCTACGGGTTGTGAGTCCCCAGAAGACATTCGTAAAATTGAGTGGCGGCTGCATGGACCTCAGGTTGAAGCGGCCCTGAATAATATTGTTGATGAGCACCTTCAAAAGCCACTTGAACCACTTACTAATTCGATTGAAACCGTTATCGGCGGAGATATCGATATTACCGATTATTTCGCTATTTATCCTTATTTTGTATCGGTTGATAGATACCTTCGTTGTCGGGAACGATGGAGATTGTTGTCTGAGTTAGTAGGTTTACCTGTTACCGTTGTTGGGTCTGGTTGGGAAAGCTTTCAGAAGAAAGTTCGTGATACTGGGTTTCGTTTTTTAGGCCCGCGAATCGCCTATGACGTGCAAGAAATGATACAACAATCAAAGATAGTGCTTAATACATGTACAGGTTATCATGGTTCACATGAGCGCATTTTTGATTCATTAGCAGGTGGCGCAATTCCGGCTACTCGAGAAACCCGGTGGTTGAAGCACGCAGTTCCCCGCGATACGATTTTATTTCTTGATCAAGAAAGCAATGACAGTGCGGATTTTATTAAATACCTTCTGGAAAATCCAAAAAAAATGGACCCAATGGCCGAAATTGGTGCGGCTTGGCTAGAAAATCATCATACTTGGCGGCAGCGGGCAGATGCTATCCTCAATTTAATCTAACGTAAATTTCATGTGTATCACCCGCTAATTTCGTTTTTTGCAGATATTTTAAGTCAGAGTAATTTGTTTAAAAATGTAATGAAATTTGCACAAATTACCCCTTGCTCTTATCACATAGTTTCGATATAGGTGGCGCGAATTTTTATTAATGAGGTAGGTGGGTTGAGATAGGTTGGGAGTGTACTATATCCGTTTATCACGACCAGTGTTATTTTAAATTTAATCGATAACGGACAGTCGCGGAGAAAAATTAAAGAATGTTTATGATAACAGTATACGCACTGCTCTTTGTTGGAATAGGCACAGTCGTATTCCACTTTATTAGTCCATGGTGGTGGACGGAAATCGCCTCGAACTGGGGTTATATTGACGATACCATTATAATAACATTTTGGGTAACAGGCGTGGTTTGGGTCGCGGTTATATTGTTTATGGCCTATTGCGTTTACAAGTTCCGTTACCAAGAAGGTAAGCGTTCTGAGTATAAACCGGAAAGCCATAAATTGGAGTGGTGGCTTACGGGATTGACGGCGGTAGGTGTTGCAATGATGCTGACCCCTGGGCTGTTTGTCTGGAACCAATATGTGACTGTTCCGGAAGGAGCGGCAGAGTTTGAAGTTGTTGGCAAACAGTGGGGATGGTCTTTTCGCTTTCCAGGTAAGGACGGCAAGCTTGGTAAAACTAGCATGCGTAACATAAACGACGATAATCCCTTCGGTGTTGATCCCAAAGATCCGAATGGTAAAGATGACGTCTTGATTGATGATAGCGAATTACATTTGCCTCTAAACAAACCGGTCAAGGTATTGTTGCGTTCAATTGATGTGCTGCATGATTTTTATGTTCCGGAGTTTCGGGCTAAAATGGATATGGTACCTGGATCGATCACCTATTTTTGGTTTGAGCCGACGCGGACCGGGACTTTCGATATAATGTGCTTCGAATTATGTGGTACGGGCCATTATGCGATGAGAGGTACTGTTGTTATCGAAACGGAGACCGATTTCCAAAAATGGCTGGACGAACAGACCACTTTTGAGGAAGCCATGGCTGATGTGTCTAGGCGGAAACATTCAAAACAGGTCTCCAGTGTGAAAGTATTGTACTCTGACGACAGCGTATCTACGCAGTAATCCAATTCGAGTTAAGTTTGAAAGAAGTAAAAAGGGTATTCTAAATGGCTATTGTTTCATCCGACCAAGTCGAAACGGTTCCAGCAGCGGAAGTTCCGGAGGTTGAGCTTTATCACGCACATAGCTGGGTAACAAAATACCTATTTTCTCAGGATGCGAAGGTTATTGCTATCCAGTATTCTTTTACTGCGCTTGCCATCGGTTTAATTGGTTTAGTTTTATCGTGGGCAATGCGGCTGCAGTTAGGATTTCCCGATATATTTACGTTTATCGAGCCGGAGGACTATTATCAATTTATAACCATGCATGGCATGATTATGGTTATTTATTTGCTAACGGCATTATTTCTGGGTGGTTTTGGTAACTACCTGATCCCGTTGATGGTTGGCGCACGGGATATGGTGTTTCCTTATGTTAATATGCTGAGTTATTGGATCTATTTGACCGCGGTTCTTGTGCTGATTGCCAGCTTCTTCGTACCTGGTGGGCCTACAGGTTCTGGGTGGACCCTCTATCCACCGCAGGCAATCACCTCTGGTACTCCGGGTTCTGACGGAGGCATAATTTTGATGCTTATTTCTCTGTCGCTCTTTGTCATTGGGTTTACCATGGGCGGGCTGAATTATGTGGTTACGGTGCTACAGGCACGGACGCGGGGCATGACGCTGATGCGTCTGCCGCTAACAATCTGGGGAATATTTACGGCAACCGTTCTAGCGTTATTCGCCTTTCCTGCCTTATTTGTTGGGGCCATTATGATGACGTTGGATCGCCTAATCGGAACCAGCTTCTTCATGCCGCTGATGGTCGAAATGGGCGAGCTCATGAGTTACGATGGTGGAAGTCCAATATTATTTCAGCACCTGTTTTGGTTTTTTGGACATCCTGAAGTCTACATTGTAGCGTTGCCAGCCTTTGGTATTGTATCTGATTTAATAAGTGTTCACGCGCGCCGGCATATCTTCGGCTATCGGATGATGGTGTGGGCCATTGTTATTATTGGAGCACTCAGTTTCATTGTTTGGGCGCACCATATGTATGTTAGTGGTATGAACCCGTGGTTCGGGTTTTTCTTTGCGACAACCACACTGATTATTGCTGTCCCTACGGCCCTCAAGGTTTATAATTGGACCATTACGCTTTGGCGCGCTAACATCCGGCTAACCTTACCGATGCTATTTTCATTGGCATTTATCGTAACCTTTGTTAACGGCAGAATTACAGGTTTGTTCCTTGGCAATGTTGTCGTTGATGTCCCGCTATCTGATACCATGTTCGTCGTTGCGCACTTTCACATGGTGATGGGTGTAGCACCAATCTTGGTCGTCTTTGGAGCTATTTACCATTGGTACCCAT
>PBLS01000064.1 GCA_002721825.1 Magnetovibrio sp. | reverse complement strand
TGGCATCTTTAAATTTCTAATGAAACGGCGTACCTCTATGTTTCAGTCATCAATAAGTTTTTAAGGTTAATATGCAGGATCGCACATGAAAGTATTAGTCGCTGTAAAACGGGTCGTTGACTACAATGTCAAAATTCGCGTTAAGTCCGATCAAACCGGAGTAGAAACCGCTAATGTAAAGATGTCGATGAACCCATTTGATGAAATCGCCGTTGAAGAAGCCATCCGCCTAAAAGAAGCCGGCACAGCTGAAGAAGTGGTAGCTGTCTCAATGGGCACGCAGCAATGCCAAGAAACCATTCGGACTGCTCTTGCAATGGGTGCTGATCGCGGTGTTCTCGTGCAGACTGATGAAGAACTGCAGCCTCTTGCAGTGGCAAAACTAATGAAGGCTATAGCCCAAGAAGAAGGCCCTGACTTGATTATTGTTGGAAAACAAGCAATTGACGACGATTCCAATCAAACCGGCCAAATGCTAGCCGCTTTGTTAGGGTGGTCGCAAGGTACGTTTGCCTCCAACATCGAACTAGAAAACGGTTTAGCAAAGGTAACGCGTGAAGTAGATGGCGGACTTGAGACCGTGGAACTAAAAATGCCCGCAGTAGTCAGCACAGATTTACGGCTAAACGAACCGCGTTATGCCTCTCTACCAAATATTATGAAGGCGAAAAAGAAGGCCATTGACATAGTTACACCTGAGAGCCTTGACATCGATATCACTCCTCGGCTTAAAACTCTCAAAATAACTGAGCCACCAGCACGTGAGGCGGGCGTTATCGTAGGAAACGTCGCCGAGCTAGTAGATAAATTAAAAAATGAAGCGAAAGTAATCTCATGAGCGTCCTAGTACTAGCCGAACACGACAATACGGAAATAAAGCCTTCGACTCTTAATACACTAACTGCAGCGCAAGCTTTAGGTGACAATGTAACAGTTCTAGTGGCCGGAAACGAATGTATGAATGTCTGCGAGGAGGCAGCAACTATTGTCGGTGTTTCTAAAGTGCTCTTAGCTGATGATCTAATATACGCCAATGCACTTGCTGAAAACCTCACATTGCTATTAGTAAGTTTGGCGAAGGATCATACTCACATTCTTGCACCGGCAACAACTTCCGGTAAGAACGTAATGCCGCGTTTAGCAGCTTTGCTCGATGTAGCGCAAATTTCTGATATAACCGCAATTGAGGGCCCTGATACTTTTGAGCGACCCATTTACGCTGGAAACGCTATTGCAACGGTAAATTCTATAGATCCGATCAAAGTTATTACTGTGCGCACAACAGCCTTCGACGCTGCTGAAATGGGCGAGGCCTCAGCACCAATCGAAAATATAAATCCTGAGGGTAACGCTGGTTTATCTTCGTTTGTCGGACACGAATTAACCATATCCGAACGCCCTGAACTAACTAGCGCTTCAATCATCATATCTGGTGGCCGTGGCATGCAATCTGGTGATAACTTCCCTATGTTGGAAGAAATTGCCGATAAACTTGGTGCCGCAGTCGGCGCATCACGTGCTGCGGTCGACGCTGGGTTTGTGCCCAATGACTACCAAGTTGGCCAAACCGGTAAAGTTGTGGCACCAGACCTATACATTGCAGTAGGCATATCTGGTGCCATTCAGCATTTAGCAGGCATGAAAGATTCTAAAGTGATCGTTGCAATCAACAAGGATGAAGAAGCCCCTATTTTTCAAGTGGCAGATTACGGCTTGGTTGCAGACTTGTTTTCTGCCGTGCCCGAACTATCGGCTGAACTCGACAAATTTGGATGACATAACAATATTAAATATATGGATATTTAAGTCATGGAAATAAAGACAATTGGCGTTATTGGTAGTGGTCAGATGGGCGCTGGTATCGCCCAGGTGTGCAGCCTTAAAGGTTTCGCAATAACGGTTTTTGACGTGAATAAAGACGCTGTTGAAACCGGCCGCATACGTCTTGAAAAAAATATGGCGCGTGACGTTGAGAAGGGTCGACTAGCTGCTTTAGACCGGGACAATGCACTAACGCGAATTTCTTGGACAAGCGATTATGAAAGCTTCGCAAACTGTGATTTCGTGATTGAAGCTGCGACAGAGGATGAAGATGTTAAAAAGTCTATACTCCGCGAGCTGTGCCCAGTAATACAGAAGCATACGCTAATAGCGTCCAATACTTCCTCTATTTCCATTACAAGATTAGCGGCCCAAACGGACCGGCCGGGTCAGTTTTGTGGTATGCATTTCATGAATCCGGTACCACGCATGCAGCTAGTTGAACTTATCCGAGGCATTGCAACTGACGAACCAACCTACCAAATCGTTCGAGAACTAACTGAAAAGCTCGGCAAGACCGCAGTAAATGCTGAGGATTTTCCGGCCTTCATAGTAAACCGAATTTTACTACCAATGATCAACGAGGCTGTATACACTCTTTACGAGGGCGTAGGTTCGGTTTCCGCAATTGATACGGCCATGAAGCTTGGCACTAATCACCCCATGGGGCCTTTAGAGCTCGCTGATTTCATTGGCCTGGATACGTGTTTAGCAGTCATGCATGTCTTGCACGAAGGATTAGCAGATACTAAATACCGTCCTTGTCCGCTCCTCGTTAAATATGTAGAGGCGGGCTGGCTTGGCAAGAAAACAAGTCGCGGGTTTTATGATTACACCGGTGAGGAGCCAGTCCCTACACGCTGACCTTTTTACTCCTAATCACTATTTTTATAATTGAGCTAATTTAGATAGCCTAAGTTATTGTAGTTGGAATGCTTTAAGTCTGCTTAATACATACAGGCCTGCTATTGCAAAATTAAAAGGACTGTTTATGCTTTCGTGGAATACAAAATGCGGGGCCTAAGCCCCGCTAATTTATTTATTATCTCTCCCCGGGAAACCCGGAATAGTCTTTTTATTTATTATCTAATGAATTTCTGCCCGTAATTGCTGTCGATACAGATCTATTGGAACCTTTTCACCCTTTTTTTCCACATGCCAAAATTGCCACCCGTTACAAGCGGGTAAATTTTGTACGTAAGCTCCAACTTGGTGTATGGATCCCCGAAATCCATCAGCCGCGAGTGTTCCATCAGCTCGCACTCTAGCTGCATGACGCCCGCCAGGATCAGTTAAAACCTGTCCCGGGCGCAATAATCCGCTTTCCAGCAAACGCCCAAAAGGTATACGAGGCAGGTCCTTCTTAGCCGGACTCCGAAGGAATTCCTCTTCCGAAAGACGCCGAGTTTGCTCCAATCGTTTCTCCGCCAGATTCACATAATTTTTCTCGCGTTCAATACCAATATAATCCCGTCCCAATTGCTTCGCGATAGCTCCGGTAGTACCCGAACCAAAAAATGGATCAAGAATAACGTCACCAACCTCTGTGGATGAGAGAACGACTCGATAAAGCAATGATTCGGGTTTTTGGGTCGGATGCGCTTTCTTCCCATTTTTCTTTAGCCGCTCAGCCCCTGTACAAAGGGGCAGTATCCAATCCGAACGCATTTGCAAATCATCATTTAGTGTCTTCATGGCATCGTAATTAAAGCGATATTTCGATTCCTGTGAGCGGGCGCACCACAGCAATGTTTCATGTGCATTTGTAAAACGCCTACCACGAAAATTGGGCATAGGGTTAGACTTCCGCCATATAACGTCATTTAGTATCCAGAAACCTAGATCCTGTAATATTGTACCAACACGATAAATGTTGTGATACGAACCGATTACCCACAGTGTTCCATCTGTTTTTAAAATTTTTCGGGCAGCACTAAGCCAGTTTCGTGTAAACGAATCATACGATGCGAAGCCACTAAAATGATCCCAACTATTGTCAACGCCATATACTTTGGAATTATTCGGTCGGTGCAAATCTCCACCTAATTGTAAATTATATGGTGGATCAGCAAATATCATATCAACAGACCCTTTAGGAAGAGTCTGCATCAGCTCAATGCAATCTCCAACAAAAATACGGTTCCTGAATTTGCACACCACATTTTTAACCTTCTTCGAAGCACCTGCTCGCTTAGGCTGTCTCAGTTCATCTTTTCTATCTCTGCCCATAAATAGCAGCATGACCATGGTCAGCACTATGGTCAAGAATTATTTTGAATCAATGAGTTAGGTAGATTTTAAGGCTATATACGGGGTCTGGCTAGAGGTCCAGACTCAACATCTTGCGAATTGGCGCAAATGATCTTCGATGTACCGGCGTGACGCCAAGTTCCATTAAAGCTGATTGATGCTCGCAGGTCCCGTACCCGGCATTTCGCGCCCATCCGTAACCAGGATATTGCTCCCCCAACTCTGTCATCAAATTATCCCTTGTTACTTTAGCAACAATAGAAGCGGCAGATACTGAAAGGACCTTTGAATCGCCCTTAACTACGGTACGTGCCTCACATTTAACCTTTGGGGCACGGTTACCATCAATCAGTGCGAGGTCAGGTGGGGGGGCCGCCAAGTCATCAATAGCGCGCCCCATTGCTATCATTGTCGCTTGCAGTATGTTGACCTGATCTATTTCTTCTACGCTAGAGATACCAATACCAATACGCGCTTGTTCCTTTAGCATTTGAAAGAGCTTTTCACGCTTCGTTGACTTAATTTTTTTAGAGTCATGCAAGCCATTTCGCAATTCGTCTGATAGCCCACCAAACTGTAATATCACTGCGCCCGCAACAACTGGACCAGCCCATGGCCCACGGCCCGCTTCATCTACTCCGCAGATAACTTGGTAGCCATCCCTCGCTGCTGCAGTTTCAAAATCTAGGTTTGGTTGAATGATGAGCTCCTATTAACTAAAACGTCTACGATAAAAGCGTAGATTTCTGCAGTTTCACGCAATCTTTTAAAGCGCCCAGAAGCTCCACCATGTCCAGCTTCCATATTGGTTTTCAATAAAAGTTTGTTGGTATCTGTCTTTAAAGCCCGGAGCTTCGCTACCCATTTGGCAGCCTCCCAATATGTAACGCGCGGATCCGTTAATCCAGCTGTAACATAAATATTTGGGTAATCTTTAACCATAACATTGTCGTATGGTGAATAAGCTTTGATAGTATTAAATGCACCTGCATCCTTAATTGGATTCCCCCACTCTGGCCATTCCGGTGGCGTCAAAGGTAAGGTTTCGTCAAGCATCGTATTAAGTACATCAACAAAGGGAACTTCGGCCACAACGACGCCAAACAAATCTGACGCGATATTTGCCACCGCCCCCATGAGCATACCCCCTGCACTTCCTCCGTGGGCCGCGACCCCGCCCTTATAAGTATATCCTTTAGCTATTAGAGCTTCAGCAACGCTTATGAAGTCAGAAAAAGTATTTACCTTTCTTATCTCCCGTCCTTGTTCATACCACCTATATCCCCTCTCCATACCGCCCCGCACATGTGCGATAGCATAGACGAATCCACGGTCGACTAAACTAAGCCGTGTGCTGGAAAATGCTGAAGGCACAGACATTCCATATGCGCCATAACCGTACAATAACAATGGAGCAGAACCATCAAGAGCTATACCTTTCTTATAAAGTAGGCTCACTGGGACCGCTTCTCCATCTAAGGCCGTAACTTCTAAACGTCGTGTCACGTAATCGAAAGGCTCGTGACCCGACGGTAGTTCTTGCTCTTTTTTTAGTGCTCGTTCACGCGTACCCATATGATAATCGAAAGTACGCTCCGGGGTCGTCATTGAGGAATAAGTAAATCGTAATATTGAACTATCAAATTCGTAAGTGCTTTGAAGATTCAAGGCATATGCCTCCTCATCAAACGCGATTTCATACGCATCACCATTTTTAGGAGTAACAATAATACGTGGAAGCGCATTTACTCGCTCAAGGCGCACCCAGTAATCGGCAAATGCCTGAACCATGAGGATAAAACGCCCCGGCTCATGTCCAACCACATCTCTCCAATTTTCCATACTGGGATTGAGGTAGGGTGCTGCGATTACCTTAAAGTCCTCTGCCTCTCCTTCATTCGTTCGAATGAGGAGGGCCCCATTCCAGTCAGTTAGATCATATTCCCGTCCCCGCTTCCGGTGCGCGATCAATTTCCACCCACCCTCTATATCTTCGTTATCAAGAATTCGAATTTCTGATGTCTGATGATCGTGGGCATGTATTATCATAAAACGTCGGCTTTCGGTTTTATCTAGCCCAACAAAAAAACCTGGGTCATTCTCCCGGTAGACCTCATCATCACTATCGACAAGAGTTCCCAAAATGTGTGCTTTCACAGCATAAGGACGATGGTTTTCATCCAGAATCGTATAAAATAATGCTCTGGAATTGTTCGACCATTCAAAAGCACCATGAACCCCATCGATTACATCTTCGATATTCTCGCCTGTTTCAAGATTTCGAATGTGTAACGCATAAATCTCAGACCCGTTTAGATCGAGTGTGTATGCGAGATATTTATGATCTGGACTGTGTTTACACGCCGCTAGCTTAAAGAAAGAACAACCTTCTGCTTCAGCGTCGCTATCAAACATCACGGTCTCTAGACCACCCCCACGTGGCTGACGACAGAACAAAGGGTGTTCTCCTCCTTCACGGTAGCGGTGATAGTACGCCCAGTTTCCATCAGGAAGCGGTACAGAACTGTCCTTTTCTTTAATGCGGCCTTTAATCTCCGCAAACAAAGCCTCAATATTCCCTGATAGCGGATCAAGGAGAGCCTCTGCATAAAAATTTTCTGCATCTAAATAAGCTCGAATTTTCGGGTCCAAGATTTCTGGTTCGCGCATAACACGTTGCCAATCATCATCGCGAAGCCAAGCGTAATCATCTGCAAGAACGTCATCATGATAGGTCTTATATACCGGATGTTTCTCCGCTCTTGGGGGCAGATCTTTAGACGTAACGGTTTTGTTTTTCATAGCTCCAATACGGCCTCCGCTAGTTCCTTAATGATCTTTCGGACTAAACCATTCCTTGGCGGGTCGGCCAGCGTTGTAAACCAATGCTCCGGGGCATTACGTGCCAAACGATGATCCCATTTTACAGCTCTTAGGCAAGACTCTACTTCTTTAGGTAATTTCTCCGGTATAGATATCCCATTCATTATCGCCCATATTCCGGACCAGCATCTACCCACCGCATAGGGATTATAACCTCCACCTCCCGCAACCAAAAGCTTCGGAACTTCCGTGGCAACCGCTGCAACAGTTTGCCAAATCGCAAGATTCGAAACTGTAAGTTTACTTTGCGGGTCATCAGCAAGCGCATCTGCACCGCACTGTATATATATGACATCGGGAACGAAATCAGAAATCAATGGCAAGACCACGGTTGTCGTCAAAAAGTCTAATTCAGTGTCGTTAAAACCGGGGGGTACCGGTATATTTCTAGCTTTTCCACCAGCTCGGTCCAATACATTACCAGCGCTAGAACCATCACGTGCCATAGGCCAACGCCTATCTTCATGGATAGATAAAGTAAATACCCGGTCATCATAGGCGAAAGCATCCTGAACACCATCGCCATGGTGTGCATCAAGATCAAGATAGAAGACGCGCCTCGCCCCATATTCTAACATGGTATGAACAGTCAGTGCTGGTTCGTTAAAAAAGCAAAATCCGCTAGCTCGGTTTGGTTGAGCGTGATGCTGACCACCTCCTGGCAAATAAACCCTACACGACTTGTCTTCCATTAGCAGGCGCGCTCCAAACATACCGCCCCCCGCAAGCCGTCACAGAGCGGCGGTACATTCCATCAAAAATTGAGTTCCCATTAACACCTATATTATACTGCCCACGGATTTTTTCAGAAACTTCTCCCATACGCTCTGCAGCAACAACAGCTTTTATATAAAAATGATCATGAAATTGAGCTAAATGAGTCGAAGTCATCCTGGGGCTATCTATAAAGTTTTGATCATTTAATCATCCCAGCTCCCTACAGATATCCATCACAAGCGACACTCGTGGAATTGCTAATGGATGCCCTATTCCATAGTTTGTAACCCTATAAACCTCACTCCCAATAAAAATCGGGCTTTGCGGGATTACAGAAAGTGACAAGCGACCTACCATCGTCTAAAGGTATGATATAGGCGTCTCCCGGCCAAGTTCTATGGACATATCGGAAGACCGTTATCTCTGATATGAGAGGAGTTCCAGCGTGTTTGAGTTGTGGGTCCCTATCACTATAGGCGGAGCCTTTTTCCAAAACTTGCGGTCTGCCATGCAGAAAAATTTAAAAGGCACGCTATCAACTGGCGGAGCTACGTATGTCCGTTTCTTTTATGCACTCCCATTCGCTCTAATTTATTGCTGGGGAGTGCAAAGATTTGGCGAGTATGAGCTTCCAATTTGGAATTGGACATTTTTAAGTTACTGCATTGCTGGCAGTCTTTCACAAATTCTTTGCACATTTCTCCTAGTATATCTTTTTTCATTACGTAATTTTGCCGTAGGCACAACACTCTCGAAAACTGAAGTGCTTCAAATCGCTATTCTCGGCTTTATTCTATTAGGCGACAAGCCAACCTTTTGGGCAATTGCAGCAATAGGATTAAGCTTGATAGGGGTAATGGCCTTATCAGTTGCACAAAGCAAAATTTCAGTAAGAAACTTATTTTCCAATTTAGTTAGCAAACCTACCTTAATAGGACTTCTATGTGGCGGGTTTTTAGGTGCCTCGGTCGTATTTTTCCGTGGCGCAGGGCTTTCCCTTGGCGATGGACCACCATTTATGCGGGCTGCTTTTGCGCTCGCCGTTTCCCTGGTTATGCAAACAGTACTAATGGGCCTTTACCTACTCTGGAGAGAACAAGGTGAAATTTCCAAAGTTTTAAAGAATTGGTTGCCCGGAATGTCAGTAGGACTTTACGGCGTGCTAGGTTCAATTTGTTGGTTTTCTGCCTTTACGCTAGAAAATGCTGCTTATGTGCGGGCGCTGGGCCAAATTGAGCTTGTCTTTACCTTTATTGCTTCTATCTTCTTCTTCAAAGAAAAAACAACTCCCGCAGAATATCTTGGTATCGCACTTATAGTTATAGCAATATTAGTCCTACTTTTACTTGGATAAAATTTGCATTTAATACTTGAACTTTCAAAGTATTTTAAGGAATCATAGCGCCACCGAACTAAAACCATAACAGAGAGTTGACCGTGACTGATCCTAAAATTTTAATAACCAATTGCCTTACCGACGCTACTTTCACTGAATTGCCAAACCATACATCGGGTAAAGTTCGAGAATCCTATGATCTTACGGATGGACGCCGAGTAATGATTGCCACCGACAGGCAATCTGCCTTCGACCAGGTGCTCGCCGCTGTCCCCTTTAAGGGCCAAGTACTAAATCAAACTGCTACTTTCTGGTTCGAACGAACAACCAATATATGCCCTAACCATATTCTCACCGTTCCAGACCCTAACGTTGTGATTGCTAATAAGCTGGAGATGTTGCCCATTGAGATGGTAGTCCGCGACTATATCACCGGTTCAACTGACACTTCAATTTGGCCAATGTACGAACGTGGTGAGCGGACCCTCTACGGTATCTCCTTCCCGGACGGCATGATAAAGAACCAAAAATTACCAGGAACCATTCTCACGCCCACAACCAAAGCGGTAGCAGGTGAGCACGATCGGCCAATCACACCAGAGGAAATTATCGCCCAAAACCTGCTGACAAAAGCTCAATGGGATGAACTTGCAGAGCTCTCCCTGACGCTATTTGCGCTAGGTCGCGAAATCGCGGCAAATAATGGTTTAATTTTAGTCGATACAAAATACGAATTTGGTCTTGATTCAGAAGGCCGAATCACCTTAGCAGACGAAATACATACACCTGATTCAAGTCGCTACTGGCTGGCTAATAGTTACGAAGACAAGCTAGCCGCCGGCATGAACCCCGAAAGCTTGGACAAAGAATTTTTACGTTTGTGGATTTCCGAACGTTGCGACCCCTATAAAGACCGTATTCCAGAAATTCCTGCCGATACCCTTGTGGAATTTGCAAAAAAATACGTAAATTTATACGAAAAGGTTACCGGAGAGACTTTTGAACACGCTTCGATGGACCGGCCCGTCCGCGAGCGTATACATGAGAATCTACAAAGCGCTTTACCAGAGTATTTCAATAGATAAAAATCTATAGCCTACAATTGCCCTTGCGAAATCATGCCTTAATAAAAGCGCACAACACGTTCTATATCTCATCTGGGGGAAGTTTAAACACGTTCCGTTCTTCAGCATCCAGCTGCCCGACCAAACCCACTTCCCACTCTAGATATTGTCGCATGTGCTCTTTATCACCCAAATGCCGTTGTCCCGTAAAAAACAAATAATCCTTACGTTGATCATCCGGGGGCGTATTCGGGCTTGTTTCTAAAGGATAGCCCGCATCTTCCCATGCTTTCATTCCACCAGCTAAGAGAAACACTGCAAAATCGCTTGATTTCGTTATATCGGTAGCCATTAAACGCGCCGCGTGCTCATCATCCGCCAGCAAAAGTATCGATCGCCCTTTTGTCTTTTCAAGAAACTTTGTCAATTGTGGTCGAAGACACCAGGTCGCCCCAGGAACATGGCCGTCTCGATAAGCTTGACTAGTTCGCAAATCAATCGCTACAAAATCCTTTGCGCTAAGTCCCGAATAGGCACCATCAACCGAAATGCTCGGAATTTTCATTGCTACACTTGGGTCAAGATCGTAATAGTGTGGCCCTGACACTAAGGAATCTGATCCGACACCACCTTTTAAAACGAAAACATTGCGCCCCATCCGCTTCAGCCAATGCGCTGCCATAATAGCTCGAACTTCGTTGTCATCGCAAACGACAATACGGGCACCAAGGACACCAATGGTTAAGTCGGTTGCTTGCACCAATTGACCACCGGGAACATGACACGCTCCGGACATGTGCCCAACCTCGAATTCAGCCTTGGAGCGGACATCGATAAGATACGTGGTACGCTCCTTATCCCCTAGCCAGCCAGTGAGTGTGTCGGGCTCGACAAAGCTAATTTTTTGCCGTTGGGCCAAGTCTTGGGCTCTAAGTCCGGTAGCTTTTAGAACGGCAGTTGACAAATTTTTCGGGGCGAAGCGATCTGCTCCCTTTTCTAGCTCCAAGTTGGCTAGAGCCCAACCCTGCGTACCATTCTCGAGAGCAAATATTTTTTGGGAAACCCCAAAGTCAATTAAGGTTTGCGCTCCTATAATTGACCGCGTACGCCCCGCGCAATTGATAACCACCGTCGTTTCTAAATCATCAACTAACGCATCAAACCTGAGCGGAAGTTCCGCATTAGGGCAAGAGACCCCACCCGGTATACTAAAGTTGGTATACTCTTCAGAAGTACGACCGTCGAGAAGGATTAAGTTCTCACCGCAGATCTGCATTTCCTTTAGTTCGAGCGCCGTAACTGCTGGTGTGTGGCAGCTGAGCTCTACTAGTTCGCCAAAAGCCTTAGAAGGTACATTTACACCTTGATAAAGCGTAAAACCTGCTTCCGCCCACGCCTGCGCGCCTCCTTTAAGAATTCGAATATCATCATAACCAATACGGATCAGCGCATTGACTGCCCAGCCTGCTAGGCCGTCGTCGTCGTCATAAATAACAATCGGAGTGTTCTGGCGCGGTACCAAACGAAGTACTTCCGATTCCAATCTACTGTAAGGACAAGAAATAGCAAAAAATGGGTGTCCATGGCCATATTGTCCATGCTCCCGAATGTCGAGAAATGCAAGTTCCCCATTGCCGCTGGCACAATGGTGAACCTCCACCTTTAACTCCGATGCGCTTATAGTGCTAACCACAATTGATGTCCATCTCAAACACTCTCACTAAATGCTATCAATTCAAACCAATATAAAACCATGCGCAAAAGGATCACGTTCATCAATAGTAATAACATTGTGTCCATGGATTTGCGCCCACCCCTCAATGGAAGGGATAATGGCAGCAAACCCACCCACAGTTGTTTCCTCTTCGAAACACCCGGTAAAAATACTAGAAATTATACTTTCGTGAACAAACGTATCTCCCAACTCTAGCTCACCACGCGAAGCTAACTGTGCCATACGTGCCGAAGTTCCTGTGCCACACGGCGAACGGTCAATTGCTTTGTCACCGTAAAAAACAGCGTTTCTATAATCTGCATTCCTCTGAGTGGGTTGTCCGGTCCACATAACATGCGATAAGCCCCGAATGTCTGGTTCAATAGGGTGTACAAAATTATGAGATTGATTTAACTGCTGCCTTATACAAGGACTCCATTGTTGAATCTGCAACGGCGTAATATCAGCCATATCACTAAAATTGCCTTGTTTCTCGATTATCGCATAATAGTTGCCACCAAATGCAACATCTATTTTTAGTGGGCCCAATTGAGGTACGTCTACTTCTATGTCTGTCTCTTGTAAAAAACTTGGTACATTTAAAATTTTTACTGCATCCACATGGCCGTCATTTTCATGATAATGAGCTTCAACCCGGCCTGCAGGGGTGTCCAATCTAAGAAGCCCTTGTTCCCTTGGTGTTACCAAACCTTCTTCTATAGCAACGGTTACTGTTCCAATAGCACCGTGACCACACATCGGTAAACAGCCAGAGACCTCAATAAACAAAACCCCCACATCACAATCCTCGCGAGTGGGTGGATAGAGAATAGAACCGGACATAACTTCGTGTCCCCGTGGTTCAAACATTAACCCAGTACGTACCCAATCGAAATTGGCCAGGAACCATGCTCGGCGCTCCAGCATTGTTGCACCTTCAAGCTGGGGGGCCCCCTCGCTAACTACGCGAACTGGGTTCCCGCAAGTATGTGCATCAATACAAGTAAACGTATGCCTTGCTACCATAACTAAAACTCCGATCAGCCCTCAGAATGCACCACTAAAAGCTACAAGTGCCCATGATTTGTTTTAATATGTTAATTAAAACGGTTTATCCGAAAGGGTGTCAAATCAATCCCCAAAAGGCAATTACGAGCAAGATTCGCTATTATACGCCCCGTTGTTGCACTTCCGGTGAGTCCCAAATGACCATGACCAAATGCATAATATATATTTCGGTGGTTTGGGGAGCGATCAATTACGGGCAATGAATCTGGGGTCGACGGACGGTGACCCATCCATTCTATTCCGTCTTCTGTTCGCAGATTTGGCAAATAGTTCTGAGCCAACTTTACTAATGCTTTGGAGCGCGCGTAATTTGGGGATGCATTTAGACCCGCAAATTCGACAGCGCCTCCTATTCGCAGCCCCATGTCCATAGGGGTCATAACGAAGTGATCTTCGGCAAATGTTGTCATGTATTTTATTTCTACGCCAGGTTTAGACAGGGTTGTATTATACCCTCGTTCCGTCTCAAGCGGAAATGAGTCTCCTAATAACTTAGTCAATTTATGAGACCAGGCTCCCGCCGCAATCACAAGGTGATCAAAAATAAGCTGTCCGTTTTCTGTGATGACCCGCGAAGGATATGACTCATTCGTCAACTCAAACCCATAAACTTTTTCATCTATAGTCTTTACACCAACCCCTCGTAAATAGTTTAGCAACTTCTCGCATAATACCTTGGGGTCACCATAGTAAGCCCAATCATCCGTAAAATATCCACAACTCGCTGCAGGCCCAAGAGCTGGTTCGATAGCTTCAATACCAGAGCGCCCAATCGGTTCCGCATTTATGCCCAGCTCGCGACGTAAGGACCACTCCGCTTCTCTAGAGCGACGTGCTTTTTCGCTTTTATAGACAAAAAGGCCGCCCCCACGACGAAGCAAAGTGGGAGCCCCAATAGATTCCAACATCTCCTCATGATCATCCATAGCGGGGGCAAGCAGTGATGCCATTGCGGCGGCCCCAGCGTTAAAAGACTGCATATTTGCAGCGACCATAAAGTGACGTAAGTACGGCCAGAGCAAGGGCAAATATCTAAGTCGTATGGATAGAGGACCTAATGGGCTGAATAGAAATCCTGGTAATTGGCGAATAATACCTGGTTTCGGTAAGGGCAAAATTTCAGCAACAGCGACCGCTCCCGCATTACCGTTAGATGCCCGGTCTCCACTTATTGCACGATCGACGATAGTGACATTAAACCCGGACCTAAAGAGATGGTAAGCACAGCACAAGCCTACTATACCGGCACCGACGACTATTGTTCGGTTTTCAATTTCCCCCATCATTCAAACCATTTGCGATCGAGCAAAATTTCTATGCCCAAAACACATCCGTAGCCTGTCGCAAAGATTAAAACAAAGAAAAGGCATAAAGCCCTTTACAGCTTTGATGTTTTACGTTCTGCATCAGAATAAAGCACTTCACGAATTGCACGTGTCGCTCGAGTGTGAAACTCGACCCCATTTGGATCAAAATCAAATGCTGGCACCGGTGTTCTTTCGAAGTGACCATAGTGATCTTCCCCACGAACTAATGCAGCACTGTCCCACTCCCCAACAATTTGGGCTGCATCTGGTGGCATAAAATGGAGAGATAACCCTATACGCCGATCACCTGAAATATTAACACCTGACGCATGCGCTAAGCCGTAATTATGAATCGACATTTGGCCTGCCTCAAGTGACATATAGATCGCCCTTTTCTCATCCATCGATACGGCGATCTCTTGACCGCGGGTAAGGAGATTGTTCTCGTCGTACCGGTCAATATGCCCAAGCACATCTCCCTTATGCGTGCCCGGCATGACACGCATACAACCACTTTCTACAGTGGCCGGAGACAGTGCTAGCCAGCATGTTATCACTTTTTGACTATCAAGACCCCAGTAGCGGCTATCCTGATGCCAAGAAACAAAACTCTGAGACCCCGCTTCCTTTATCCAAAACAAGGTGTTCCAACACAAAACATTCGGACCAATTAATTGTTCAATTGGATCGAGTACTCGAGCATCACGGATGATATCATCAACCCATTTAAATAAAAGGTGCGACTTATTACGCTGTGGAGCTTCAAGTTTACCACCTTGCGTTGCCTCAAAACATTCCAATTTTTCTCTCAACGCACGCGTCTCTTTTTTTGGAAGGGCTGCTACTGGACATACATATCCATCTTCATGAAATTGTTTAATTTGCTGCTGACTCAATACACTCATCCGGTTTTCTCTCCCTTTATAGTCTCCTCTTGCTGCAAAGCGAAGATTGAAGAGTAACCACCCGACCAATCCGGCGGCATCAAACATGGCCGTGGATCATGGTGTGCCCAGCGTGCTGGTACGCCGCGAACAATAGTTTCCATATATTTCGACTGTGCTGGGTTATGAGTATAAGGCAAAGCATCCGCTGAAGCGTAGGCATTCAATAATAAAGGGCGACCCATATCCGATAGATTTGGTTTAGAGCCATGGATCATACGGCAATTATGGATGGTAAGAGAGCCTGCGGGACCCTCTAAGTAGTCAGCAGAAGCTGTATCTATGGTAGCTTCATCTTCTGGCCGCAAACAACCTATCCATTCATCATTATCATTATACTGGTTGTAAAGTGGCCCCTCGTGAGACTTTGGAATCATCCCGACAGGCCCTTGCTCGATACCACAATCATAAAGATAGGTGCCAACTGTAAGTGGGCTGTAATTTGTATGTGGCCAGAACCCAATATCCTGATGCCATTTGACCTCCTCTCCTCCTTTTGACCACTTAAAATTCAACTTAGAATGGTGAAATTTTACGTTAGGCCCAACCAAGTCAGAAACAATATCAGGTACAATCGATTGTGAAGCAAATTCCCAATAAGCAGGATGGTGATCATTCGGACAGGACAAGCGCCTTAAGCGGGGCGTTTCAGCCGAATGCCCCGGCTCCAAATCCCACTTATCATCCGATTGTGTAACACTGCGGCTTTCCTCGATCATCTTCGTGGTTACCTTTTGTAGGCGTACCAACCAGTCCTCATCCAGAATTTTTTCCAACAAGATATAGCCATTTTCGAAATAAGCCTCTCGCTGCTGTTGCGTCAGAACCGCTGGCTCAATTGATAGAATTTGTCCTGGGGTCATGTGAGTCTCCCTAGTCCACAATGCCTATACATATTAGCAAGTTAATTTATATGCTATTTATCCGCTAATTCATTGTAAATAGCGGGAACGCAAACATTACACGGCACAGTTACCTGGTATTATATTTACTCCTAAGCCCATTTGTCAGCTTATGCCCCTCTTCGACTAAAGAAACTAGCTACTTTCTGAAGTCTCAGTGCTATGATTGCCAATCGGCACTCTAATTCTAACTGTAGCCCCTCGACCAGGCTGCGACTTTATTTCAACCGTTCCATCGTGTAGTTCGACAAAACTCTTAACTATAGTAAGGCCAAGACCAACGCCCGAATCACTATCGTCTGCTTCAGTCAATACCGCTGAACCAGTTCCCTTCTCGAACGCATTAAATACATCCCTCCGGGCATCTGCCGGAATCCCAACTCCTGTATCTGAAACCGAAATGACTATATGTTCTTCTTCTCGCTCGGCCGCTAGCATCACCTTCCCACGTGCCGGTGTATACGTAATCGCGTTAGAAAGCAGGTTGAAAACAACCTGCCTAAGGTACCGTTCATCTGCGATCATCCAACCTATATCAGATGGACAATCAAAGCTCATCCTCAAATCTTTACGACGAGCGCGCTCATTACTGAGATTAAGAACTGCAACTAACATAGCGTGGATATCGAAAGTGTCGCGATTGAGCTCTAGCTGCCCCGCCTCTATCGACGCAAGGTCGAGTACATCACTAATCACTGAGATCAGTCCACGCGAAGTATTCAAAATCCCTGTAGCGTAATCTTGTTGGCGTGGATTGAGTTCACCAAAATAATTTTGACTCAGCATATCAGCAAAACCAATAATAGTATTCATGGGTGTTCTTACCTCATGTGAGACGTTAGCTATAAATTCAGATTTCATATAATCAGCCTCCCTATAAGCTAACGCTTGCTTACGAAGCGCGTCCTCAACGCGTACACTGTCAGTGACATCAAGATACGAGAGTAGACTGGCTCCATCTGGTAGAGGAACTGTTGCATAGTCAAGGATTATACCGTTGGCGAGCTTCTCCTGGCCCTGTGTGGTCTCACGTGATAATAGATGCGTGATTATTAAGTTTTGCTGTACAGCCCAGACATCATCCGTCCAACTGGCCGTATTATCGGGTGGCGGAATCAAACTCCGCGAGCGACCTATAACCTCCGATATATGCGGCCCCTCTTGAAGGAATGTATTATCTAACTCCCAAAGCCTTGCATACACCGGGTTCGATAGCTTGAGCTTCCCGTCACTTCCAAAAACAGCAATACCTTCGTGCAAATTATCAATTGTAGCACGCTGCACTGCATTTAACTCATTTACAGACCGTTCTAAACTCAATTGCTCACTTAAGTCTTCATAGGCAAAAGCTAATCCACCATTACCATATGGGGCTGACGTACGTTTGATCGCACGACCATCGGGAAGGTGTAAAATATCTATACTTGCCCCTTGAATTTCATCAAATTTTGCAAGGCTTTGAGCCTTAAACGCTCTGAAATCAGCTACTTCGGGAAGTTGGCGGGTCTCGTGCAGTTTCTCAAGAATTTCCCCGTATCCAGGGTTTCTTTGTAACCAGCTATTATCAAGTGACCACATGTGGGCATATGCCCTTGTAAAAAATTCAAGATTTTTATCTCCAGAAAAGATAGCAACAACGGAACCGAGCGTTTCCAAAATCACATCTTTTGCCGCCAACCTTTGCTCAAATTCTGTCTGCCCTGCTTTAGGATCCACGTGGTCAAAGGCGAATCCAACTGTCCCTCCAGAGGCTTCACCAGCAACACCGGCACGGCCAAGTGGCAACTCAGTGATTTTATAGAACACTGTGTTCCCATTCTCTTCGACTGAACGACTTTCACTAATCGCAGCACCTGTCTCTCGCGCACGGTTAGCCAAGGACGGGTCTGAATCGATTATCCCTTCCCCACTGCGGTTAACGAAAGCTAACTTAAGAGTCGAGTCCCGAAGCCAGATAGGAAATGGCATAGCATCTAAAAGTGCTGTTAAATGTCTATCATCAAAATCTGAGGAGTTGCCACTTGAACGTACCTCAATATTGCCACTTACTTGATCCGTAGACATGCTAGTAACATCACGCATCCAAACGATATCAGCTACCGGATTTCCATGTTCCGTCTCTGCCCGAGCCCCTACAGCGTGCAACACACGCTCCTCCATTTCCAACAATGCATCAAAAGGCTTACCATTAGCGCGAAGCGCGGAAACATGCCTCTCCAAACGCATTAGCACCTGATCACTAAATTTAGCGCGAATATCGTCATAACGGGCCTCAGTTCCCGCATTTAAATCCAGAAGCACAGCTAGCCGACGTGAACACGCAATTCCCCCCAGCATGTGATCCCACAAAAACAATCCATCTGGTGAAGTGGCAAGGATTTCTTTTGCGCGGGTTGCAACTCCCCTTAGTCGATCCCGTTCAACCCTAAGCCTATTAAGGCGAACACGAAGTATAATTAGTGTAATTATCAAGATAACTACAAGAATGGCCACCCCAGCAGCACCCAGCATATCGGGTTCCAACTCTTTTAGGAGCAAGGGAATGTTCATATTCGTAATTTAAACGCCTTGATTCGAAGATATCAACGGTTAGTAGGTCTTTATAGATAAATTTTTACGATTAAATTGTTTTAGAATCGACTCAATACCGATACGCGTTGCTCTTAAATGGTCCTTCGGTTTTAACGCCGATATAGTTCGCCTGTTCTTGGGACAGTTTGCTTATCGTCGCTCCTAGCTTGTCTAAATGAAGTTGCGCAACTTTTTCATCAAGATGTTTAGGCAGAACGATAACTTCATTTTTGTAATTTTCGGAATTTTTCCACATTTCTATTTGGGCTAAAACCTGATTAGTAAAACTTGCGGACATCACAAAGCTTGGATGCCCTGTAGCACAGCCAAGGTTTACTAAACGGCCCTCTGCCAAAAGAATTATACGCTTTCCATCAGAAAACTCGACTTCATCAACTTGGCCCTTAATGTTGTTCCACTTGTAATTTTTTAATGCTGCAACCTGAATTTCGTTATCGAAATGGCCTATATTACAAACGATCGCGCGGTCTTTCATAGCCCTCATATGATCAAGGGTAATCACATCAATATTACCTGTTGTAGTGACAAAAATATCGCCGCGAGACGCCGCATCTTCCATGCTTACAACCTCAAACCCTTCCATGCATGCCTGTAAAGCACAGATCGGATCAATCTCAGTAACCAACACACGGCATCCAGCACTGCGCAAGCTCTCTGCCGACCCCTTACCAACATCGCCATAACCGGCAACGACAGCGACTTTGCCCGCCATCATCACATCAGTAGCGCGACGAATGCCATCAACTAAGCTTTCACGACAACCATATTTATTATCAAATTTTGATTTAGTTACCGAATCGTTAACGTTTATCGCTGGAAATAAAAGCTTGCCCTCCCTTGCCATTTCGCAAAGACGATGCACACCGGTAGTAGTTTCTTCAGTTACCCCTTTTATATTTTTTGCAATTTGCGAATACCAACCAGGCTTGCTTTCTACTCGCTTCCCAATTGATGAGAATAGTGCTTCTTCTTCATCGCTAGACGGATTTTGCAGTACTGAAATATCACTTTCTGCTTGAATTCCGAGGTGAACTAATAAAGTAGCATCACCACCATCGTCCAGAATCATGTTAGGGGTGCCACCATCTGACCACTCAAAAATTTTATGCGCGTATTCCCAGTAATCATCGAGCGTTTCACCCTTTATCGCGAACACCGGAATTTCCTCCGCTGCTATTGCCGCCGCTGCATGGTCTTGAGTCGAAAAAATGTTGCAAGATGCCCACCTAATATCTGCCCCAAGCGCCTTAAGGCTACGAATTAGCACTGCAGTTTGAATAGTCATGTGAAGAGACCCTGCAATTCGCGCCCCCTGCAGCGGTTGCTCCGCCTCGTACTCCTCTCGGATAGCGACTAAACCCGGCATCTCAGTTTCGGCTATATCAATCTCCTTGGCACCCCATTCAGCAAGGTCCATATCAGCAACAACATAGTCATCAAAAGGCATATCCAGCTCCTGAGCAGTAGTGGTGCCGAAGGTAGTTATATCTCCGGGAACTATCCGGGGTTTAGCGCAGCAATCATGTGAGAGCAAGGCCTGTTAAACCTCTATCCTAAGAAATTTTTGTATTTAAAGTATTTTTCGATAAACGTTCGAATCTTTCTATACCAAATATTCAGGCCATCGAGAGTTTCGACAACCCTAGTCATGATGCGTGAAAGCCATAACCGCACCCATCGTTATCAAAAGAACCCCCACAAATTGAGTTTGCAATCGCGGCAAATCTACCCGTAACATCAACTACCTTATTTGACCTGCTGTAATAGCGTAAAAATAGTCTATCAAAAAGCGATGCCAACAAAGGTAATACTAAGTAACCACAGTTGCGGCCCAATCGGTGTTGAAACGTTAAGGAATTGTGGGGAAAACGCTACACAGAAGAGCATTGTCTTTGGGTTGCTGAATGCAGCTAGAAATCCAGCAAGCAAAACTCCAGGGATCGAGCTTGACACTTTATTAACAATTGGTGCTTTAGCAGATAAATTAAAAAATTGCTTGATACCTAAGAAAATCGAATAAGCACTACCCACCCGACGGAGAACGGTTAGCAACTCAGTTAGTACTTTGGAAAACCAGACCATGCCAATGGACCCTATCGATAAAAGCACGGCTGTCCCAAGTGTCGCTCCACTGACAGTTACAATGCCGTATTTAGCCCCTCGAGCCAGACTGATAGCTACTGTTATAGTAACAACAGGGCCTGGAATTAATATCAAAGAGATTGTTGCAAATATGAATGCAATATAAAAATCAAGAGAAATCATAACCGTAAAGCTGGCGTTTCTTTAAATACTAAATATTCTTTAACTCTCTTATAAGGACGTTCTTAACTTGTTGTTTTATAATTTTATCAGCAACCAAGGAATATCCTAATCGCCAAATAAGCTAATTATTTAGAATACATTGACTGGAAATTAAATACGGCCGACAAAATAATCCATTGTATAAGAGAAACGCCGGTAACTATGGAGAATTGGAAAAGGAGAGTCATCATCAATCATATAAGGAATCTAATCAAAATTACTGTATATCTCCTCATTTTTTTCTTAAACTTCATCATCCTAGGATGTACATCGACTAAGCAATCTTGGTACAAACCAAATATGGATCAAGATGCGTGGACGATCGACAATGCATTTTGTAATAGTCGAGCCAATAGACTTATAGATAAAGACCTCGTAAAAAACCTCCACGAAACCAATAGCGGCATTCATATTTTTAGGAGCTATAAAACGCTAATGGATAATTACGGTGCAAAAAAGAATAGAGGAACATTTTATCGCAATTGTATGGAAACCAAAGGCTATCAACTCATAACACCTAACCCTTCCAGTCCTAATAAAGTATAATTTTCACCCTAGATTTTAGATAACATTTGGTTATTTACTATGAGCCTGCCACCAGTCTTTCAAACACTTCGACTGCCCGTTATCGCAGCCCCACTTTTCATTATTTCAAACCCTGATTTATTGATTGCTGAATGCAAAGAAGGTGTTTTGGGGTCTATACCGGCATTGAATGCACGATCCCTTGATATTCTAGATCAATGGTTAACACGTATTAGAAATGAATTAGAAGAATACAATCAAGCAAACCCAGTTCTTCCAGCCGCGCCTTTTGCCATAAATCAAATCGTACACCGGTCCAATGACCGGCTAATGCGAGATGTCGAACTTTGCGTTAAGCATCAAGTGCCGATTGTAATCACATCACTAGGTGCGCGACCCGAAGTTAACGACGCTATCCACTCTTATGGCGGAATTACATTGCATGACGTGATCAATAACTCATTCGCGAAAAAAGCAATTGAAAAAGGAGCCGACGGCCTAATAGCGGTTGCAGCGGGCGCTGGCGGCCATGCCGGTCAGCTCTCACCATTTTCGTTGCTCCAAGAAATTCGTGAGTGGTTTGATGGCCCGCTTATATTATCAGGTGCAATCGCAAATGGTAAATCGATACTCGCGGCACAAGTAATGGGGGCTGATCTCGCCTATATTGGCTCTCCTTTTATCGCCACGAATGAAGCCAATGCCGAAGATGCTTACAAAAAAATGATAGCTGACTGTGGAGCTGAAGATATTGTATATTCAGACTATTTTACAGGCGTTTATGGAAACTACCTCAAGCCCAGTTTAATTGCCAATGGGCTTGATCCGAAAAATTTACCAAATAGCAACGGAGTGAAAATGAATTTTGGCGAAGGAGAATCCGAAAAAACCAAAACGTGGAAAGATATCTGGGGAAGTGGCCAAGGAATTGGGGCAATCAAAGAGGTTGTTTCAGCAGCTAAACGGATCACGATGCTAAAGACACAGTACGAAGCTGCAAAAGGAGAGCTAGGTATCACCCTTGATTGACCATTAACGCGTTTTAATCATAGAAGCCGTTTTGACGCGCCCCTCGAAACCTCTCCCCAAGCAATTACTAACAGCGCATTGAGTTGCAAATGTGTAAAAAAACATCAACAACTTGTCTAGAAGCCTACTGACACGTACGTTCTATGCATGAAGCCAACTTCAATTAACAAAAAAATTCCACCAGAACCTCAGCCTTCCGAGCGTTTAGCATTGCTTCGTGCCGAATTGAGAGCACGTAACTTAGATGGTTTTCTAATCCCACGTAGTGATGAACATCAAGGTGAATACGTAGCACCGCACGCAGAACGCTTAGCTTGGTTAACAGGCTTCACCGGATCCGCTGGTATAGTTATCGTTTCCCTAGAAAAAGCCGCATTGTTCACCGATGGCCGTTACACACTACAGGCCTCCGTAGAGATTGATACCAATCTCTACGAATGCTTACACTCGACTAAAAAGCCTCTAGGTGAGTGGATAATAAATAACATGCAGGACGGTCAAAACCTTGGTTACGACCCTTGGCTTTTTACGCCCACACAGTTACGCAGATATGCGAATAGTTGTGAAAATTCTGGCATAAAATTAGTTGCAGCCGAGAGTAATCCCATCGATGTAATCTGGAAAAATCAACCCCCTCGACCTACCGCTACTGTGAGCACTCTTGATGAAGTTTATACGGGAGAAAGCTCATGCAGCAAACGAGAGCGTATCGCCGAATCGTTGACCCATGAAGGATCTGATGCAATGATATTAACATTGCCAGATTCTATAGCTTGGCTATTCAATATTCGTGGTGGAGACGTTCCTTTCACGCCATTTGCACTTTCTTTCGCCATTCTATTCAACGATGGTTCGGCTTACTGGTTTATCAACGCCGACAAATTGGAGCAAAGTGTTCATAATATTTTAGATGCGAATATCAGTTTGCGCGAGCCAAACGCATTAACGTCCGCCCTTGATGAGTTGGGTGCCACCAAAAAAAATATTCGCGTAGATCCTACATCTGCTGCCGCCTGGATCCACAACCGATTATCAAGCGCGGGGGCCAACATCATCGCTAAGGAAGATCTCTGTCAACTGGCCAAAGCTATAAAAAATGATGTTCAACAAAGCGGGATGCGTACAGCGCATGTTCGCGATGGTGTTGCTATGGTCCGCTTTCTGGCATGGTTGTTTGAAGAAACTAAGCAAAATAACGTTACCGAGGCGAGAGCCGCAGATGTGCTTGAAAATTTCCGACGCGTCGATCCTGCATTTCGAGGCCTAAGTTTTCCAACCATATCTGGTTTCGGCTCTAACGGCGCGATAGTACATTATAAAGTTTCCCAAGAGAGTAATCTCAATTTGGAACCTGGATCTTTATATCTTGTCGACTCGGGCGCACAATATCCAGATGGGACCACTGACGTCACTCGAACTATTGCAATTGGCCGGCCATCTGATGAAATGTGCCGTCACTTTACGCTAGTCCTTAAGGGTCATATAGCCCTTGCCTGCGCCGTTTTCCCGAAACACACCACGGGCAGCCAACTAGATGTACTTGCTCGACAAGCCTTGTGGCGTGCTGGGCTTGATTACGACCACGGAACAGGTCACGGTGTAGGTAGCTTTTTATCTGTGCACGAAGGACCACAACGTATTTCTAAATTACCGAGTACCATTTCTTTGGAACCGGGCATGGTGATCTCTAACGAGCCCGGCTTCTATTTAAAAGGTGCGTACGGGATTCGTATAGAAAATTTGGTGATGGTAAAGGAGGCTACAGGAGATGCTGGGGTAGCTGGTTTCATGGAATTCGAGACCCTAACACTTGCACCTATCGACCGGTCCTTGATTATACCAAATCTCCTAACACCTATCGAGATAGCTTGGCTCAATGAATATCACCTTGCCCTTAGAAATCAGCTGTCCGGGCTGCTTGATGCTTCCGTAGCAGCTTGGCTAACAGAAGCCACGCAACCTTTAGATGTTGCTGATATTTCATAAAGATATACGGGGCTGCGATAAATATCGTCAGCACGTATCAGATCTGCAGGTCGCCAACTTGGTATCGCAAAGGTGTGGGTGAGCACCAGTGCTCCCGGTTTTAACTCAGTCTCTAATTTGAGGCCAAGCTTTTCCATTTGTGTACCAGCAAGGTAACAAACCACCAGCGATGCATCACTGAGATCCCGCTGCATAAAATCACCAAATTCAAACGAGACATTTGTCCATCCTCTGAGTGCAGCGGATAACCGAGATACAACCCACGGAATTGGTGAGCGCTCAATTCCAACAACATAATGGTTTGGGTAAAGGTGTGATAGAGACGGAGCAACGCCTCCCCATCCAGAACCTAATTCGTATATCAAGTGTATTTCGCTCAGAGGCAAATGCCGTGGCAACAGTCTCAGCATGGCACCCCGCACTCTACC
>PBLS01000063.1 GCA_002721825.1 Magnetovibrio sp. | reverse complement strand
TTGATAGTGGCATCTGTAACCCCCGGTGGAATTGTATATGTGAACTCGGCTTTACCATTTTCAACAGGTAGTTTTTGGCTCACGAACTCAATTCGATTATTTATAAAATCAACCATTTGCGAGATCTGGCTTGTCTCTTGTAAGTTAAGTAGTTTTTCTAGATTGGAGTTTTGAAAAATCTGTTGTTCGACACTAGCGAACTGCACCAACTGGGAGGTGAATTCGTTAGCATCCAGCGGGTCCAGCGGGTCCTGGTTTTGCAGTTGCGCGACTAGAAGGTTGAGAAATTGATTCAGATCGTCCTCAAGTTTAGCTTTAGCCTGCGAGGACTGTGAACCTTCAATTGGGTTGGCATTGGCGACGTTGCCTATAATAGACATGGATTATCTCCTTCGGAACCGTTGTGTGCTCAAGCCCGTACGTCGATACGTCCTTCTCCGAGAACGATATCTTCGGGATTCAACATAAGCTCAGGTTCAACTTCAACGACTTCTGCTTCCGGCTCCTCTTCAATGCTGGTGTTGCCAACGCTACCATCTCCTCCATCTGCCGTTTGGTTGTCATCGCCCCGCAGATTAAAGGCAAGGTTGTTTGAGTCTAAATCCAGGCCTCCAGCTTCTAAAGCCTTCTGTAGCTGAGATGCATCACGTTTGAGCAATTCGAGAGTATCGCGATTATCCGCAGTTATTATGGCGGTCATCCGACCGTCGTGCGCCAACTCCATCTTGACTTCGACCCGTCCTAGGTCAGCAGGATTCAATCGGATTGAAATTCGATCGTTCCCGGCTTGTAATGCGCGAGTAATCCGCACTGAGACCTGGTCTGCGGCCGTTGGACCATTTTGACCGCCTTGTGCCTGCGCGTTGCGTTGTAACTGCGAGGCTTGCTGTGGGCTTTGAGTTTGTTGAGTTTGACCATTGCTGTTTAGGCTTGTGGTATTAGAGGTGCTTTCGCCTCCTACCGATGTCGTAGAAGTGTTCCCAACTTGGGCCGTATTTGAAGACCCATTTGGTCCCTTTCCATCATTAGTGACTTGCGAAAGCGATTGTAGTTGGCTGTTTTGTGGATTCGATCCTTGCGCTTGGTTACCCTGCGCTTGGCCGCCATTAGCGACGTTAATTTGCATTTGGTTTGGGGCTGCCGCGTGGGAATTCTGCTGCTGTCCCGCTTGTGGTTGACTTCTGCTGTCAGCAGCTAGCGCAATGCCAGATGCAAGAGTGTTTGTTGGACGGGAAGTCAAGGTCTCCGATTCATTGGCCACATTCACGTTTAATGCCATGCGGGTAGTTTCACCTAGAGCACGTGCTATTTGCTGCGCTTGTTGCTGGATATTACCTTGGTTTTTGTTGGTGGTTTCTGTTTGACCTTGGTTTTGACTATTCGAGCTAGCTTGAATTTGGCCATTGTTTCCAGCAGCCTGGCTTCTACTCGCATTTGGAGAGTGAACTCCGGCTGCTTTAGACGATGCCGCGGTCGCTGTGGTATTGCCCAAGGAAGAGCTTGTCTTATCATTGCCAGATATTAGCCGTTCTTCGTTTAAGGATTGGGAACTTGCTTGCGTTGCTACTTGTGTCGGATCAAGGCCATTTCCAAGTGTCGTGCTTTGCGCTAAAGCGCCAGCGACATCTGTATTTCTGCTACCGTTGCTGGATGTTCTGTTTCCGCTGCCATTCCCACTATTTAGTGTGTTTGCGGCTCCTTCTGAAAGTTCATTATCTGTATTACTTGTCTCGCTATTGTCATTACGACTTTCATCGCGACGCCCATCATTTTGTGGCCGGTCCGCGTGTGTGGCCGAATTGTTTTCGGCTCTATTCTGAGATGGTGCATCTTCAAAATCTTGAACGCTCCCATGCTCATCGCGCGTTACTCTCTCAAGATCTCGGCTACTGTCTTCTTTACGGTGGTTATGGGGTTTTTCCTTATGACTATCAGTCCTGTTTTCGTCCTTTTCGCGTGCCACATGGTTATTATTTTCATATTCCCGGTGGTTATTGCGACTATCATCATATTCGGGAGAAGTATCGCGGGTATTTGAAACAGCTGAAAGGCCTTGTTTTTCCGCGATGGCACTCAATCCAGTATCTACATTCGTACTAACTTTATGTATAAGCTCATGAAAACTAGATGCTAGAGCTGCAAGGGCTGAAACCTTATCAGCTTTATCTCCAATGCCGTTTTGGCTTGAAGAGGAATTGGTTACCGATGTTGATCTGATCGACATTTCATTCATGGCCTAGGTATCCCCAATAAAAACGGTGTTGCTCCGCTAGTTACTAGCAATCTTCGGGCCAATTGTGCAGTCTGGATATCTAATTGTTTTTAAATGAAAAAAAGGATTATTTTTGATTTAGCTTTAGGCGTAATCATACTTCTCGGCAAAAACTTCCCCTGCTAGCGGCAAGAATTTTCCTATTTAGGCCTATTTTTCCGTACTGGTTCGACAATCAATTGCTTTGCCTGGACCTAATTCATAGGGACTAATGCTAAAATCAAGCAATAGTATATATAATGATATGTAAAAGTTAAGGGATGGTGCCTGTATAACCCTATGATCGCGTAGGCGAAAGTGAGCAAGACTTAGGCGGTGAAGGAATTAACAATTGGTTCATTCTTCCCAGGATAGTGGTAACTTCACGAAAATTTCGTAATTAATTACAATTTATGAGGATATATCTTAATCTAGTCTGAGTTTAATTATGAAAAAGTCAGTAAATCTAATTAAATAGATCATGAGCGAGCAAATTGATCAGACGCTAAATGCGTCCCGACTTTAATACGCAATAAAAAGTTAAGGAATTTTTCGTAATTTTAGTAGGAGGGAAGGAGTTATAAATGTCAAAATCCTCTGCTGAAACATACGATGAAAAGCTAGCAAAAGCTTTTAAACTTTTACTTACGCATTCTTCGCCTGAAGCAATAGAGATTTGTGAAGCCCTGGAAAAAGAATCGCCGGCACGTTCTGAGCACTTATTTTTACTGGCCGTTACAGCGCTTGTTTTGGATGACCCATCCACTGCATTAGATTTATTTACCCAAGGCCACCTCCGCTCGCCAGAATATCTTGAATTTACGCAAGCGTTGGCAAGTTTAAATGCACAGTTGGGTAATTTAAACGACAGTGTTTATTATGCAAAGCTTGGGCTAGTTGCAGAATCGCACCCAGTACTGAAAAATATGATCCCACCCCAATTGTCCAACGTGGAGGATAGCTTAAAATATTCAAAGCATTCTTATTACAATATTGAGGGCTGGATTGCTCTGCACAAACGTAAGTATTCGGAAGCCGCTGACTATGCCCAGAAAGAAATTTCGCTCAAGAGTGATGACGCAGATAGTTATTTTCTTTTAGCACGCGCATATGCAGGTATGAAGCGGTATCAGGATGGTATTCATGCAATAAAACAGGCTATTCGATATGATCCACCAAATGAAGAACAGTTAAATTTTTTAGGGGACTTACTGCGATTAACCGGAAATATTAGTGAAGCGCTAGAAGTTTATGAAGAAGTAATTCGCCGTAATCCGGCATCAAGCGATTCGAAAAATAGAGTGGTTTGTGCGCTGGGCTATAGCTCGGAACATCAATGGTATGACGCGGAGGCGGCAGCCAAGTCCGTGTTAAGTTTGTTTGCGGATCAAGAGAAGAAGTCGGGTAAAGGAGTGCAGAGGCAGTTACCGAACCCGTTGGAGCGCATTCGTGTAGCTTATTTGGTTAATGAGTTTGCCATTTCTAAATACGCGACGTTTTTAGAAACCATGTTGGCAAATCGCGATGAGGATCTCTTTCGAGTAAATGTTTACCAGCAATATTCTCAACCCTATATGGCAGATTCAAGCTTGCGTGCGGTAGCTGATGATTGGCGAGAAGTCTATGATATAGATGATTTAACACTGGCTAAGATTATAGAGAATGATGATATTCATGTGTTGATTGATATGTGTGGTTTTGAAAGTGGGAATCGCCATGCATTGTTGGCTAAGAAAGTTTGTCCCATACAGTTAAACTGGCTTGGTTTTCCTTTATTGGCTGCGGCTCCGGTCAATGATGCTGTCTTAGTTGATGGCACTGTCTGCAACAAGGAGCATCTTCAAAACGAGGAATATCATAAGGTTGATGGTTGTGTAATTTGTTATCCTGGTGGTTCGATTGGAATTGAGCTTTCAAACAAAAATGAGTCACCGCTAGCTCAAAATGGGTTTGTAACATTTGGTTCTGCGTTCGAACCATCGTCTCTTGAAGCAAATGCAAATCTTTGGTCTAAAATCTTAAGTTCTATACCGAATAGCACCCTCATTGTCGGCGGTACGGGTGGTATCGAACAAATAATGGAAAGCAAGCTGGAAAGCCTTTTTTCTGACAGGGACATCGCTAAACGAGTAAAAATTTTACATCCTAGCCAAACGCCGACGGGTAGAGCAGAGTTCTTGGAACGCATTGATGTTTATTTAGATGCCAACAATCCAGTTGGTGTTGATATCGTTTGTGATGCAATGTGGATGGGGGCACCCGTTATATCGCTACTCGGAGATAGACCAAACATGCGTCTTTCCGCATCTGCTATCAAGGCAGCCGGTTATGAGCATTGGATAGCAGAAAATGATCATGAATTTATTAATTTAGTCAAAGAGTTATGTGCTGGGCCGGCACAAATTACAAGCCTTCGAAAAGAATTGCGCGGCACGCTTTTGACAAGTGACCTATGTAATAAAGTTAGATACATGGAGCGTATGGAAGCCAGCATAAAATTGTTATGCGAAAAACAGCTTGCAGTTTGAGTAAAGAATAGATGGTAACGTGTGTTTATTATATAAATTTTATAGCTCGAACATTTATCCCTATTTTCTAGCATGGAGACAGAATTTCTTCTGCTTTCAGTGGAGGTGATGCGTGGAGACTTACCTTCGCCAACCAAAAATCGATGACCCACGGTATGATCAAGCGGTCGAATTTATAAAGATGTATCTACGCGGTGATCACGACACCCATGATTTTCTTAGAAAAGTTAATCTGGGTTGTCAGTCTTTGCGTGAAGATTATCCAAAGGCACCTGAGGTATGGCACATTTCGAGCATTATAGAGAGAATGTTTGATAATATTGAGTGTTCGAAATATTTTATAGCACGAGCAATACGGTTAGGCCTTGATGAACAAGATACCCGCGCAATTCTGGACAAATATATTGATGAAGATATCCTGTGGGGTGATACTGAAGGGTATCTGAGACAGTCACAAAGTATCGATACATTAATCGAGTATTACGTATCGAAAGCACATCATTATTTTAATAAGGGAGATTTTGATCTTGCTGATATTTATAGTCAGCGTGTTTCTGCTCTTAACAACCCGTTGCTCTCGCAATTGGTGGAGATTCCTAAATTGCGCGATGAAACGAAAATACATAACGATCGAAATACCTTAGACCAACATTACAAAAGCACAATTGATATTCTTCACCAGCACTGGACGAATATAGCACTCGATAATTCGGATGTTGAGAAGAATATTCACAAGTATAATGGCGAAGCTGATCGTCTACAGATGGCAGAAGAAGCGGTTAAATGGATCAGGGCAACAGAAAAACGATCACCGGCAATTCTGGAAATCGGATGCTTTGCTGGTGGTTTGCTGAATGAAATTTATAAAAGCCTAAGCAGCGATGAGGATATTAGCCCAAGGCTCGTTGGTGTTGAGCCAAATGAAAATATAACGGTGGAGGCTGGCAAGTTACTACCGCATATAGAATTTCATGTGGGAGATCACAAATCGTTAGTGTCATATGGGTTGAACCTACCCGAATTAATAGATGTTTGTATCATCAGTAGAGTTTTTTCTATTCTCATGCCAGATGATGTTGAACAAACCTTAGAATTTTTATCTTCTCGGACGCATTTTCTTATTATATGTGATGATATTTTTAATTTGAATGGAGAACAAACGATGGTTCGTATGCCATCTAACTTTTTCCTCATTCACAATTTCCGGGATAAATTAGAGAATAATGGATTTATGATAGAGGACGTAATTATGGCCAATGTACCTCATCGCGAATTTACCGGTATAATAATCGCGAAAGGAAGACAAAATTAAAAGCCAAAGAGCTCAAGCAATCCTCACTTATTTTTAGCATATTTGCTGGATTGCAATTGCTTCTATTTTTATCAATTCTACTAATATAACTATAAGGGTATACGATGACCCAGAAAATAACTAGGTGGGAAAACGCGTTACACAAATTATGGAAAAGGAATCGTGTGCACGTATCGAGCGACGTTAGCGCTGCATATAGAGAGTTAGTGGCTATTTATTCGAATCCAAATATTATTGGGTATCCAACAGGGTCCGAAGCAGGTTATTGGGTTGTGCCCAAAAGCTGGGAGGTTGAATATGCAACGGTCTGCGATCCAAATGGCAGAAAGTTGGTTGATTACGACGAGTGCCGGCTTGGACTAGCAACTTATAGCCCTTCTTTTGAAGGAATTATTAGTTTAGCCAAACTAGCGGAACACAATACATGTAGTAAAAAGTATCCTGAGCGGCGTATTTTCTCTTTTCGAAACCAGTACCGGCATTGGGACCGGGTTTGGGGGGTTTCAATCCCATGGCAGATTTTTAAAAACCTTGAAGAAGGTGACTACAAGGTAAGCATCAAAACACACTTTGATGATGGAATATTAGAAATGGTAGAATGTAAACATCAGGGTGAGTTGGACGATACTTTTTTACTTGTAGGACACTTTGACCATCCCGATATGTGTTTAGACGGACTTGTCGGTTGCTTGGCAGGACATGAAGTAATTGAACGGTTGAAGGATAAGAAAACAAAATACTCATATGCCATGCTATCCACTATCGAAATAGTCGGGTCCGTATTTTATGCACAATTCGAAGCAAAGAAGCGCGGAGTTCGTCAAGCTATGTTTATGGCATGCTCTGGTGCTAATGCACCCCTTTGTTATCAAAAAACATCGAGGAGTAATTCTGCTATTGATCAAATCATGATCCATGTGAGTAAGCACGTTAATGAACCTGTATCTATTGCTAATTTTCGCGAGGGGCCTATTGGAAATGATGAGATAGCGTTTGATACGCACGCACAAGGTATACCTTGTGCTTCAATCATGCGTGGCCCGTATGATGAGCGGCATACTGATGCCGATACACCATCTGTTGTAAATTCGCTGAACTTTGAAGGAATGGTTAATATGGTTTTGCGAGGAATTAATATACTCGAGAAAAATGCTATATTGTCACCCCAATTTGAAGTGTTGCCGTGCCTCGCGCATCCGGAATTAGAGCTTTATGTCGATGAATTGCCAGACGAATATGGTTTGCCTAACGAAGATACAGTATTTCGTCAAATTCTTGGGCGCCTCGATGAGACGTTGGAAGGAGTTGTGGTTGAGCCAGTTCGCTTAAGTAGCCTAATGACAGTCCTATGCTGTTTGAGAGAGGGTGAAAAAACAACATTGGAAATTGCAGAAGATTTAGATATGCCTTTCGAACTCGTCGATGTTTATACTGATATGTGGGTTGAGAAAAAACTCATTAAAAAGACATGGAAAAATATGTTTGATAACTAAACTTTAAGCCCATAAGTCACTCTCATCGCCTCCAGGGTCTTGTGAGCCGCCCAAATAGAAGCCCGCCCAATTGGCTTTATTAGGATTATTATCAGCGATTCCGTCACGTCCTGCTGTTGCTCCATCAAAGGGGATCTTATTTTCGATGAATTTTGGAGGCTCTTTTAAAAGATAAAATGGGTCGTCAGCCAGTTGTTTTGCAGCGGAATCAAAAACGGTTGTGTATTTTGCTGAATGGACCCAAGACCCTCCGAGTACGGCGCTATTCACGTTTTTTTGTTTGCGCATGACACGAACGTGTCGGGCTAAGTCATAGGAAAAAGCAAGATCTAAATGGCGAACTGTAGCACTGAAAGATTTGTTTACCTTTCTTCCTCTAACTATTGGCACCCATTTTAGCAACTTATTATATACATAGGGTAGGCCACACATAGCTTCTAACTGGTGAGCCATCCCCATTATATAGCCGGAGGGTAACCCTATCGTCACTACTCGCGTTTCGGTTTGGAGCATTCTATGAAAAGGAGAGTTCCAACCAAAATTTGTAGTCGAATTGTTGGAGCAAATAAAAGTTTGTTTTTCCCCTAATGCAGTCACGGAATATAGTGGGTGCAAACTGCGGAGAGCTCCAGATTGTCGGCGCAAGAATTCAGGCAATAGCCCCAAGATAGTTGGAGTTTCTTCCCATATGAATTCCATATCGAAACGGGCGACTTGGGTAGTGTAAGTGGGCATAACAATTGTGCCATCGGTGCCAATAACATCACGTATCGCATCTAAATAAACCGCACAGAAGCTATCGCGTGTTTTGACACCCGGAATGGCACCGACTTTTGCAAGGTCGGTCATTAAAAAAATAGTACTCCCACGGGTCACGCCAACGTTAACTAAGGCGCCGGATATGTTTCTGCGGGAAATAAGTTTCATTTGTTATTCCACGAAACTTCACAACCGCGATTTTTAAGAACTGAGATCAGTGAACCTACATTAGCCATGCGTGCCATTTCTTGCGCGGTAAATGTAATATTAAAAGTTTCTTCCAATGCAAGAATTAAATTAATATGCGAAAAAGAGTCCCAGCCTAATATGTCATGGGCAGTGGTTTCGGGTTCTAAAGGAATAGAATGTTCACCAAATATTTCATCAAAAATTTTTTGGATAATCTGAATGCTCAAATAATCCTCCACATTAGCGTATAATGTATGCTGACTACGTTTTACTAAATGTTTCGTCAGTTCTAGCCATGAATCGAAAGAATTCAATACCTTCAAATTAGTTCAATTAGTATTAATACAGATTTATTAAATAATTTTTCAGAATCGATTTATTAAACTCGCATCAGAGCTGAATGACCAGAAAGTAATCGTTATTTCCGTAGACAATTAACCTAGTCAGGTATGATGAGATCTAAGCTAGATAACCCAATTAAATATGGCTCAATCGCTGGTAGTTTTAGGCAAGCCGCAAGGGAAGAGCTGGACCATAAACAGTTTCTGAAAAATTTAAATGTTTGGAAACGCAATTTCCCCCACGTAGGTGAAGAGCTAGCCCGCATGGAACCAACTGATTCACATATATTGATTAATGAAGCTGGAGAATTTGATATATTTTTTGAAAACCGCTCAATTCTTGGCACTGGGTCGCGAAGTTGGGCGACTGGCACTCAAAACTTTAGCAATTTGTTTCAAACGAGACGGCTAGTTGATAAACCGACAGGAGCGGAGGGTGTAGAAAACGAATATGCACAAAGGATTAAAGAAGCCGCTGAAATTGAGTTAGGGGGTAATATTCCAGATTATCCGCTTGGATCGGAATGTCATAATCTAGTTGTTTTTGGGTTAGCTTTAGCAGACCATCTTCCAATTTTGGCTGACATTACTAGATGTCGCTGTTTGATAATTGTCGAGCCACACCATTCGTTTTTCTATCATTCATTGTATACGTTTGATTGGGAAAGTTTTTTGGAGAGGTTCACTAGAGGTGGTAAGACTATTCAGTTTGTATTTGATAGAAATCCAATTGATATTTCATTGCGAACTAGTCGATGCCTTCGGTTTTCCGCACCGCATTACGTTGAGGGAATGACCGTAATAAATACTTATGAAGATAGTCTGTTAATTAACGCTTCAAATTTATTCATGGAAGAAAGCCGGTTCATAAATGCTGGCATGGGTTTCTTTCTTGATGAATGCGATATGATGTATAATGCCTATAATAACCTATGTGGGTACGTAGGGAGTTATTATAAAAGACGAAATTGCTTTGATAATAAACCAGTTTTCGTTGTTGGTTCAGGACCTTCGCTTGATGAAAGTATTGAGTCAATTAGAACGAATAAAGAGAAGGCTATAATTATTTCATGTGGGTCAGCTTTAGGGATCTTGCTTGATAACGCAATCCGGCCAGATTTCCATGTTGAGCTTGAGAATACAGCTTATACACCTGAGTTTTTAGCTGTTACTGCAAAATCGCATGATATTTCAAGTATCACTTTGATTGCCGCGTTTACAGTGCACCCTGATGTTCTCCAATTTTTTAAAAAACACGTATATTATTTTCGTTCGAATTTAGCACCCTACGAAATTTTTTCGTTAGGAGACGACACTGGAATCGCATTTTCAACGCCTACTGTTTCAAATCTTGCTTTTTCCTTCGCGCAAGAATGTGGAGATGGGGATATCTACTTATTTGGTGTCGATCTCGGGGTTCGGAGCGCTGCGCAACACCATGCCAAAGGTTCAATCTACCAAACTTATGAACCGACATGGCTGCCAGAAATTCTTGAAACTACTGTTAAGGCTAATTTCGGAAGTGATGATGTGTTCTCAGACCCAGTATTTTTATGGGCTAAAAGTTCATTAGAAGCACGAATCCTTCGAAATGAGGGCGCCAAAAGAAATTATTTCAATTGTAGCGATGGGGTTTGGATTGAAGGTACGCAACCATTACGTGCAACAAAGGTATGTCTTAATGAGAAGCTTGTTAAAGGTAATATCGGTGAGCGACTTGTCGAGTCCTTGCCAAAATATTCTGAGGATCATTTTGCAAGAGCATGGAAGTTAAAAGAGAGAGTAACTAAAATAAACAGGTATAAAAGGCACCTAATGGGGTGTGTTGGACCAGAAGGGACTCTTCGAAAAAATATGTCAGGTGGTCAAACACTAGCATTTTCTGGTAACCGTGCTGAAAGACGAAAGGCCTTAAAACAAAATAAAAAGGCTGGACGGGGATTTCGACGCCAACGTTCTGATAGCAAAACGATACAGAGTGAGTTAAGAGCTCTGTTTGAATATGACTTTGCTATAAAGTTAACCAAGTTACTCGAAAACTCAGATGAGAGTTCGGTTGAGCAGCATTTTTTCAGGGGGCCTCTCTTTTATATTTTGAGGGCTATACATTATTTTTCTTTGAGAATCCCGGAAGGAGACAGGCGGGAAAAATTTATCGAGGTAGGTAAAGAGGAAATTGAAAAATTAATTAACTTCATTAGTGATGAAACCTTGCGATTGTATGAAAAATTAGGCTAGTTAAATCTAGGCCCATAGGCTCTGTTATGTGCCTCTAATAATAGGATAGTTACTCTAAAGTGACCAGATAAGATACTAAGTAAGGGACGATAGTCTGGCTCTTAGGAGTAGGGGCAGCAATTTTCCAACGATCAATAATTGTAAATCCAGAAACAGTCAGGTGATACTCAACCTCTTCGGGGACACGATAGATATACACCGCATCTGCTTCTGCTGCATTTAATGCAGTAGTGATATAAGCTATCCCTCCCTTATTTAGTCGGTCACGTATGGCATTAAGCAAAACAACGGGTTCTTCAAAAAGATGGAGAATTTCTATCGACATTATAAAGTCCCAGGTTAACTTTAAGGATCCATTCAATATATCTATTTGTTGCCCTGACCAGCGCTCACCTACATCGAAATATTCCATGTGGTTTTGAGCGAATTCTAATGCGGGTCGGCTTATATCGTACCCGGTTCCAAATGCAGATAACGCGTTAGTGAGAGCGACCCTAGAAAAATAGCCACTACCAACTCCAATATCCAAAAATTTGGAATTATTGTTTGACCGTAGTTTTTTTACAAAAGTCGCAGTAAAATGTTGTTTAAGTGCATATTGATGTGGCCACAGGTAGTTAATAAGTAACACACCGGGTAGATAAATTTTAGACATATAATTGTTGTTTGCGAATACTCTTTCGTTCGCAGCAGCATGTGTTTTGACGGGGTACTTTCCCGTTTTTGTGAATTGATTTTGTAGCCGGGCAGTTTCTAAAACAAATTGGATGTACCCGTTAATTGCGTCGTCAAGTTTAGATTTTGTTGTAAATAGTTTTGCCATATCAGTGGCAAGTTCAGTTTGCCAATCGTTTCCGAATTGCTTCTGCATTTTTTCCATGCTGTTGCTTAGATAGGGAGCCCGAGCCTCTAGTAGGGCACAAAACAAAGCAAAGTTAACTTCGTTTTTGGATGGATATGAAGGACTCATAACTAGTGTGGTCGTATTAACGATGGGTAGCTTGAAAGGAGAAAATTATTAATTTTGTGCATGTCAATTTGACAATACCTAAGGCGTTACGCATTTTTGGCGGATACTTTTTTATTTCCGTTCTTCACAATCCAAAAATGTGCTAATTGTTTATGAACAGTTTGAACATTATTTTTCGGCTTTTCTATGACATGATCTTAGGATTTTCATTTGATTTAAAATGTATAAAATTACGGTTGATTCTTGTGAATTGGAATTGTGCATGATTGCTATGATTAGAATTAGGAAGGGTAATTTTGTCCAGTAAAATTATTGACTGTGTCCTTGTCAACTCGCCAGTATCTAGTCCTTTACATCCACAACTCAATTTGCCGCTTCTTAAGAGTGCGATAGAGAACAATGGCTTTGGAACTCGTGTAATTGATGCCAACATAGAATTTTTTAGGTGGTTTCTCGGTACTAACTATGAACCGGTAAATGCGCAACGTTTCAAAGAGAATCCTTTACATATCCTTTCTAGTTATAATGACCTAGATAAAAAACTTTGGCAGGCTTCACAACGGTATGAAGGGTTACATGTGGGAGTGCGTTCCCTGTCGATGAAGCACGATCGATTATCGTTCGATTCCATTTTGGACGCAGTCGAAGATAATATTTCAAACCCATTTATCGAGTTTTTTGAAAAAATTTTAACAAAAGCTATTCAGCCTACCAAGGCTCCGATTTTGGCTATAGGGATCACGTTTCAGGATCAGATTATTCCCTCATACACACTAGCGGCACTCGCTAGAAAAAAGTTGCCGGATATTAAGATTGTGCTTGGTGGGCAAATGATAACGCGATGTTACGATTCCATTATTTGCCATGAAGGCATAGCGTCGTTGTCTGACTATCTTGTTTTGTGGGATGGAGAAGTGCCATTAGTCAATCTTCTTGGAGGATTGCTTAGGCAAGAAGCTAACGACCAAACCAACATCATCGATCTTTCATCCTCCAAACGTTCGATTAATCGGAAAGGTGCTGTACTAAAAGGAAAAGAAATTCCTCGCCCAGATTTTTCTGATTTACCGTTAGATTCATACTTTCTCCCAGAGCCGTTGATCCCACTACAGACCACCCGCGGGTGTTATGCCGAATGCGCATTTTGTGCTATTCCATTTGGTTCCAATATGTATCGTGTCAGAAATGCTGAAAGCATCATTGAAGATATCAAGGAAGTGAAGAAATACGCCAAGGAACATTTTGGCTTAGACCTTAAGTATTTTAAGTTTATGGAGGACACATCTTCTCCCTCCTTACTGTACGCATTGGCACGAGAAATAGAGGAGCAAAATATTGATATTCGGTGGGAAACTTTCGCGCGGCTCGAAAAGGCTTTCGTTGAGCCGGGGTTTATGGCCCAATTATTTCGCGGAGGCTGTCGTAAAATTCACTGGGGCTTAGAAACGAACGATCCGGATATATTAGAAAAAATGTCTAAGGGGACAGAGATAACGTACACGAGCGAGGTATTACGTTTGTCCGCGCAAGCAGGAATTATGAATTTCTGCTTTGTATTAATTGGTTTTCCAGGAGAGACAAACCAGCAACGGGAAGCATTGACACAATATATTATAAATAACGACCATATCCACACAATTACACTCGCCACATTTGACTTAACCCGCGGTGCACCCATGGAACGGTCATATAAGCCTGAAAATTGTTATGCTTTAACATGTGAGCCCGCACAACAGTTTCAAGTTAGACTGCCATATCTAGTTGGTGGAGAAGATTGGAAGGCAAAAATAATTCCTATTGCACATAGGATGATGATCGAAATAATACGAGCAAGGCCAGACATAGGCTTTGTTACTCTTTTTCCGGACCAAGTTAGAGCAATGCTTACCGACTGGCATGGAAATAATTGGGGCCGTATTTTTGTAGAGCAATATGGCGCTGAAAATATACGGCAACTCCTTATAAATACGGAAGAATATGCGGATAATTTTGAAAGCCAGCGTGAAATCGATTATACCAGCCTTCCCGAACCACTTACTCGAGAACACTTTCGCACGAAAGAGGACTTAGACCTATTAAGGAAATCAGTCATGCTACGGCGCGAATATGAAAATCGTCGGTTGAACCAACTCTAGTTTATGAGTGAGAATTTCAATGGGTTTAGGATATTTCTCTTGGCTTGAGGACGCGTCTGCACGCGAAACCGCGTGGAGTAGCCGCCTGCGGAAACAAGTTAAACGTGGTCAAGCATTGTTTGAAAAATTGGATGTAGTTAGACAAAAAAAATTACGTGAATTATTTGACGAAAAGGTAAGAACTGAAGAAATAAAAGCATGGTATGGTGCGCCAGACGGAGACACCCTTTTTCAAGGTACATCCATTACATCACTGTCTGTCCCTCACGTCGTTGATGAACCAATACCTTTGCAGAACATTGCTCATTTAGAGGAGTGTATTGCCGACGCTTATATAGAATCTCACGATAGTAGAGAAGCGGCAGTTCGGACAGCGAATATAGAGAATGTTGATCGTTGGATGAGTGAGGGGTTGTATTTTGGAATTGGTATTGCTTCAAAAATAGTAAGTCAGGCATTTGGTCTAGTAGCGCCGGTAAAAGACCTGGTTTTCGCCGTCGACGGTGTAACGGTAGATCCACATGAAATAATGAATTATTCGCCCGAAATTCGTAAAAAGTATTTTGAGGTTTGCCGTGAGCGAGTGCAATGCATCTCGGATTTTTCTCCAAACCAGATTGAATTTGAACAGTCCTTAGCGATCGCCGATATCAGTAAACCGAAGATAGGGATTTATTCTGAAAATCTTCTTTTAGGGCCTATTAGTTGTAATGAAATTGCTGCTACGCTATCAAAAAACGTTACTGTTTTAATACGAGAAAAGACGAATAAGCGAATAAATCCCCGTAGTATTTTGATTTTTATTTATGATACAGATACTCCATTCACGTATCATCAGCTTGCGGGGTATTATGGACATTCTCAGTGCCCTGTTCTGCCGGGCATAACTCTTTTAGGTTCAAGCGGTACGATTGATGCGTTTCGTTGGCTTTACATATACAGGTGTTCTCTAGTAGCACAAAAAATAATGAAGTCCTCACTATATTCGGAGGTTCATAGAGCATTTATGCCATTTGTATTTTTTGGAGTTTTGGTAGAGCGTGATGCAGAGATATTGATAGATTTAAACTGCCTTGGCCAGCTTAGATATCGGGGAAATTTATCTCCATATATTGAATATTCGTATCTGCTTCCAGGATTAGAAGATCAATGGCAGAACACCCCTCGTCTTTGTGTTGAAAAAGAATTAGAAAGTCGTCTTCCGTAGCTCAATGAGTTGTGCAATATCCCAGTTTTATACAACTTTACTTTTGGCTCTTGATCGAGGAGACAAGCCAGCCGTAGTAACCCGTGAGGAGGTGTTTACCTATGCTCAACTTCGCCACACAACTGGAAATATTCATTCTCACTTAAAGAGATTATCGGGGCAAATTGTAGTAACATATACTGGTAAAACATTGGAGAGTTACGCAGCTGTCTTAGCGGCATTACTCTCCAATGTTACTTGGGTTCCGTTGAGCGCTGCCCAACCGCTTCATAGAAATCGACATATTGTATCAAGCATTAAGCCGGCGTTGCTGTTATATGACTCTACGATTTCTAGTGATTTATTAGAGTTTGTTAAAAGAAAAGATATTCAAGCAACTCATATTTTAGAAACCACAGTTGGTGGAGGTGAATTAACGCTTCCAAGGTTTGAGCCAGATGATGTTGCATATATCATGTTTACCTCTGGTAGTAGCGGTCAACCAAAAGGCGTTCCAATGACCCATGCCAACTATATTCCGTTTATAAGAAATATGCTTCAGCTCCTGCCTTTCGGCGATAATGAGGTCTTTTCAGATTTTCATGATTGGGCATTTGATATATCAATATTTTACTTACTATGTTTTCCATTTGTTGGGGGCGCTATAGCGCCAGCCGATGATAAAGCAGATCGTTTAATACCCCTGGATTATATTGATACACTGGGAATTACTGTCTGGTCATCTGTGCCATCAGCAATCGGCTTAATTCAGAGACTTCGACCATCAGAAGAAGTTGATAACAAGATACGCATCATGTTTTTGTGTGGAGAGCCACTACCGTTAAGCATTGTCAAATACTGCTTCACAAATATGAATGTTCCGGCAGTCTATAACTTTTATGGTTTAACAGAAACAGGGGTAGAAAATTTTTATCATGAATGTTCTCCAGATGATTTTGATCGTTTCGTAAATCGCGGTTATGCCCCCATAGGCATTCCGCTTCCTGGTAACAAGGCAAAGATAGATAAGAATGATGAATTATGTCTTGCTGGAGAACAATTGATGAGAGGATATTTAGAGGGGGCGAAAAGTTCTCGTTTTTTTGTGGAAGGTGGCATTCGTTGGTTCCGAACTGGTGATCGGGCAGAGCAACAAGGCTCCTTGTTTTGGTGTAGAGGGAGGTTGGACACACAAGTTAAAATAAGGGGATACCGTGTCGATTTAAAAGATATAGAAGTTAATATCTGTCAACACGCGCATATTGATGAGGCTGTATGCTTTATAGACGAAGATAAGCAGCAGCGAATCATAGCGGCAGTTGTCTCTAAAGAAGAGGATATAGATGCAAATATGATTTTGGCGTCAATTAAAGACCGATTACCCGATTACATGCGGCCTGACCAGATAATAGTCAGTAAAAAGTCCCTCCCAAGGAATGAAAATGGAAAATTGGATCGTAACGCCGTGATAGAAAACTGGAGAAAGTAGCTGGCTAGAAGCCTAATATTTTTCAAAGCCTAGTTTCTCTATAATAGGATAGATATGATGGCATTTGCTAATTGATCATCCCAACAAAGATTGGTTGTTTCATCGTAAAAAGATCAGTCTTATCTCTAGAAGTTTTACGCTTACTATATTTAAATACTTTCTAACTATGCTTTGCCTATGAGCAATTCTAAAACCTGGACCATCCTTTTATAAATAAAAGCCAATATCGAATAGGATTAGCGAAAAAGATGTATGGATATAATCAAACGGTAATAAACGGAAATATTTCTGGTTTAACCGTGCTTGATAAGAATGCATATAGGCTCGCCAAGCCTGAAGACCTAGACCACGATTTATTTCAGAAAAACCTCGAATTTTGGAAAAGTTACCATCCTCAGTTCGGTGATGTTATCGAACAAATCGAATTATCGGAGTCTCGCCTGCTGATCAATAGTGAGGGGGACTTTGATATTGAGTATAAGGGTAAAGCGCTATTTGGAGAAATAACTAAAAGTACCATAGAAGAGCCGTATGGACAGTTTTATAAAGCGCAACGAATAATTGACGAAGCAGCAGGGCCAGAAGGTCTTGAGGGAGAAGGCGTCCTACGCATCAACCAGAAAGTAGAAGATGTATTTGGATCATCACCTCCATCGCATCTACAAACGTCCGAAAGTTATTTTCTAGTAGTTCTTGGTCTTGGCCTTGGAGATCAGTTAGAAAAATTAGCAAAAGCTACTAGATGTCAAAATCTAATCCTAGTTGAGCCTAATCTTGAATTTCTTTATTTATCTTTTTTCACGTTTAATTGGACGTATTTCATCCAAACTTATTTTTCTGACGGCAAATCGTTCGGAATGATTAACTTTAAAGACGCTGCATTAATCGAGGGGCAATTCCGTCTTTGTATAAGTAAAGCCCCGCATTATGTTGACGGTTTAACTCTAATTACCACATATGCAGATTCGCTTTTAGACGAAGTATCTGAAAGGATTACTTCCAATGCGATTTTTTTAAATACTGGTTTAGGCTTTATTCTCGATGAGTGCGATATGTTGAGAAATGCTTACCACAATCTAAAAGATCATCGCGGCTATATATATAAAAAACAAAACAATAAACTTCCGATTCCTGCATTTGTAGTCGGATCAGCACCCTCATTCGATGACAGTATTGATGTTATACAAAAGTATCAAGACCGTGCTCTAATTGTATCATGCGGTACCACATTAGGCTTATTATTAGGGCATGGTGTAACGCCCGACTTCCATGTTGAGATGGAAAATACTCCTGAAATTCGTGACATTATAGCTCACAACTCTAAATTATATGATCTTTCGCCGGTTCGATTAGTAGCTTCCTACACGGTCGCGCCAAAAATTGCGGAGTATTTTTCGACGGCAATTTATTATTTCAGGGCGAATCTCTCACCGGAGGCAATATTTTCTGATGGTACTAATTCAAATACGCTAAATTTTGATACCCCAACTGTCGCGAATCTTGGTCTCGTGCTTGCACAAGAATTGGGATGCGAAGCAGTCTATCTGATGGGTGTAGACTTGGGGGCACGGGATGTAAACAAACATCACGCGGCTGGTTCTATGTATGAAAAGGACTGGGTTCCTTATGACGATATTTTAGATATCTCGATGCCGTCAAATTTTAACGATGGTACCATTTTGACAGATACTACATTTCTTTGGGCAAAAGATTCTCTTGAATGGGCCGTGACAGACTTTTTCGGTCCAAATATCGAACGTTTCAATTGTGGGACAGGTCTTAAAATTAATGGAATGATCCCACTCCGGGCATCGGAAATCTCTCTCAACGAGCTGGAGATGCCAAAAAGCGAAATTATTGATCCCATAATTAATCAGTATCCTAGGTATACAAATACCGATTTTGACAATGCTTGGGATCGAGACGAGCGTTACAAATCTTTTGATATTTTTAAACATGAGTTGTTGTCTTATCTAAACTTTGATGAACCTCAACGTGCATTACAGCATGAAACTGAAGGTATTAATCGGCAGGAACGCAGAAAACAAAAGAAGTTGCAGACAAAGAAAAAGAGGGCGTCTCAATTTGGTGATACCCGACTATCTTCAGCACTAGCAAAAAATGAGGCTATTTTTGAATTAGATTTTATGAATGAACTGACGCGGAAATTATACCACGTAGAAAGAAAATCTATTGAACATCATTTTTTTTCAGGACCTCTTTTTTATTTCATGCGGCTTCTTCATTTTTACGGTATGCGAGTTAAACCTGGGAAAGACAGAGAAAAGATTATTGAAATAATCTTAGATGAATTTAGATACCAAATTGATGGGATATCAGACCAGGTGCTGTCCCTTTATGAGGGCCTTGATTGATATAATGAAAGTTTAAAAAATACAAATCTAACCTAATTGTAGTTACTCCTATCATTTCAATCGAATTGAATAAAATCTGACATCAAACATCGAAATACTTAGTAGTTAAAACCTTTTAAATGAAGGCTAGAGTTTGGATACGCAAAAGCTGATACATCGTGCCGCTGAATTCGTCTCAGCAGGAAAGTACGGGGAAGCGTTGGAGTGCTACGATATTCTGTTGCTACAGATTGGGTGCAACGCGAAAAAAAATCTTGATACAGAGGATAAACTTCAAGTTTGGGATGGATATCTTTCCATATTAGGTGTTTTAGGCGATTACGCTCAACTTATAAAGTGGGTTTCTGCAACATTAGTAAATGAGCCTAAATGGTTGAATGGAAGATTAAGCCTAGGCGTGGCTTTAATTGAGTCGGGGAATTTGGGATCGGGGTTGGAACAGCTTCAAATTGCTGGTGTGCCACCCACTTTCTATCAAGCCCTAACGATTGGTAACGCGCAGTCTGGCCTTAAGAATTGGCAAGCAGCACAGAGAATTTATCTTAATGGACTCGTGAGCGCCGCCGATAAAGGCTCCGAATTTGGGGTTGGTATCCTGGTTGCGTTTATAGAAACAGTTGCTAGAGAGCAGAGCAGTGCGATTGAAACTGAAAAAAAGATTAGCCATTTGCTGAGCGCAAGTGACCCGAGTGTTTTTAGATATCAGGTTGCACGATACCATAGAATTGACGATGTACGGCAATCTTTTAAATGTGAGCCGGCTGTGACAGCAAAAGCAGATGATGATGATCGATATCTTAGATTATATTCAGGGAAAAGTCGCTGCGTTTATAGTCTAAAAGAACCCTCAATAGACGTTTCGTCTTTTATGACACCTATTATTGATCCGCATTCTTTAGGAACTAATATTGAGAAATTTTTTAAATTAGTAGCGCAATTGTTAAATGCAGGAATTTTCTCGTCCCAGCTAGATAACATTCGAGACATGCAATCGAGTTACGGACGTGATACTGAAGACCCCGTTATGGTTCTCTCAACTGGCCGTTGTGGAACGGAATCCCTGCATTTATTTCTAGAGACCTCGCCGTTCGTTGAATCTTATCACACCATGCATCTTGTGCTTGCGCCATGTGAGCGAAATCATCTTTTGTATAGGCTAATTACAGGAAATCTCGATGAGGAGGTTGTCGGGAGCATTCTTAAATTATACTTGGAAAGCAGGACAGCCGAATTTGCATCTGCCTACCGTATGAATAAAACCCCAATACTGGTTAACCATTGGGACACGGTTTTTGCACCATTTATTGCCGCTATTTTTCCGCAAAGCCGGTTTATATATTTAAAACGAGACGAAGTTAAGGTGGGCCGATCACAAATTACAAAAAATCAATGGCGTAATCGGCAGCTTCAGCACTGGCGTTTTGATCCAAAATTTACAAATGGCGAATTCAATTATACTCGTGACGAAACTTTACCGCTTGCCGCGGAGATTGCATGGTATTTGCGTATAACGGAAGTATTCTCACTTGCATTTCTAAGAACCATTGACGATGAGAGATCTATAAAAATTTTAAGTGAGGACCTTTTCGAGAGATCCGAGAATGTCTATGTAGGATTATGTAAGTGGTTACCGAGCGCTAAATTTTCTCGTGAAAGCTATGATGATATTTTTGGCACTATTCATAATGAGAAAAATGATTTTATTGCGTATACAGATTCTACTGTGGATAGGTTGTCTGCATCATTGATAGAATATCTTGAAAAGCTTACGCGTTACGGTGGTTTTATTAATTAACTTTTCAGTCGTGGCGAACCTTTAATTTCCATTCATCGTTGACTTCTTCCCAAATGTCGAGATTTCGGGCCTTATTTGCTACTTCCCAAAAAGCTTCTTCGGTAATATCGATATATTCGATGAAGCGTCTAATGTATTCACCATCGCAACGGCCATCATATTTTTGAACAAAATCGGCCATATCTTCTCTACGTAGATACCCATGTCGGATATCATCACTTACCTGTTGAGCGGCTTGACCGAACCCAAATTTAAGATATTTCAAAAAATTATTTACTATAACGAAATCCTCGTCGAGAAAAGTATGATTGTGGTACGCTCCTGTTCGCGCCGGGTCCGCTTCGATACCCGTTCGCACTTTTAGACCGTTTTCAATGGCCTTTTTACCGTTATTGGATAGGCTCCAGTCTTTTATATAATACCCCAAGTAAATCATCCGTAAGGTCTTATCTGCCCATTTTTCTTTGTCGGGGAACTTGAATAGCAACATGTTTTCTACGGTATTGCCATCTTCTAGGTATGGGGTAAGGTCTCCACCGTCCAGTGTGTTCATTGTAAAGATATTTGATGCATCTCCATCAAGGGAGCCACACTCATTACCAAAAGTTAAGAATGGGTTTTCGCCCGCGCAGGCAAGAGCAATACCGTGGCTGAGCGCTATTCGCGGTATACTAGAGTAGAGGGCCATTTCGCTAGGCTTGCACCAGTTTGCAAATTTAAAAAACGAGTGTCGGATAGCTGTTTTCATTACCTCAGGAGCGATGTTTACAGTTAACAAATCAAACCCGAGAGAGACTAGATTTGACAAATCATAAGCACCGAGTTCGGTAAATTGTTGAGGTGGGTAGGTGCAGCATACAAGCAGGGGATTCATGCCGACTTCTCTAGCAAATAAGGCTAAACACGTACTATCTTTTCCACCGCTTACACCGATAACGCAATCGTATCCGCCACGGGACCGACGTTTGCGTGCCCAATCTACCACTTCCATGAGTTCAAGGTGTCGCCGCTCCCATTCTTCTGCACTTATTTTCGTAGCTTGGACCTGACACGGTGTACAGACTCCTTCTTTATTAAATACTTGGCCTGGACGCGTATCTGGCTCAAAACACTTTTTACAAATACGCATAAAATTATTTACCTTTGGCTAATCCCTGAGCTCGACGGCATTTGGACTGCATTAGTCATTGGTGACGATGACTTTTTCCCGTCAATGAACCCTCGGCCAATGATTGTGTAAGAGTTATCCGAGATATCGATTTTCTCGTTATTTGACTTTCTGAATTCGCAGTTGGTCTGGTATACAAGTCTTGCGTCACTAATTATTTTAGGTTCTAGATGATGTTTTGTTACGCAGTCCTTAAGCTCCCAGTTATTATTTTCGTTAATGTGCCAAATTTCTTTGTCTCGATGTTGATCAATATATTCAAATAGTTCATCTTTACCCATATCCATCCATTCTAGAAACAAATCGATATCTGGTGGGTATAGATCACGATATCGGTTCACCATTTTTATCCCATCTTCGCGAGTCATTCTTTTCAATCTAATTTCACGACAGGCATGATCTGTAGCTTTTCCATAACCATATTTCATAAACTTTATTAAATCATGTAGACCTGAGTAATGATGGCAGTCAACGTCATTATAATTATCGAAGGTTCGAAATTGATTTTTAGTCTCATACTGATATAGGTCGATCATTAGTTCATGCTGTTCTTTGGAATCCCAGCGTAGAAAATTATTTAAGTAAATTCCGCGCACACCTACCGCCTGGATTTCACGATCGTCTGGGTACTGGAAGGCCTCAAGATTTAGACGGTCTAAGTGTGGGTGTTTATGGATAAGAGTTTCAATTTCTAAATTGAGCAGGTCATGCTCCGTTCTATATTTCCGCGTCATTTCTACTTCATCCAGATGGGAGAACATCCCAACCTGATCAATGCCTTGGTGGACACTAAAAATTATCAATGGGATCTTGTAGAAAACAGCAGATTGTACTGGAAACGTTGATTTTCCTGCTAGGCAATGCCAGTACATAGAGCCGCGTTCAATTAGAGTTGTTTTGTTTAGAGTTTGTATAGTTTGTGGAGCTACAACTTTCGCAATCATATCACAATTAAAAACAATTCTTAGATACGCCAAGTTTCTAATACCGACCTGCGTGTTGTAATGTTGGTTATATTGAACAAGTAACGGCTTTAATTTCAGAATATTCTTGACAACATGGACAGTAAAAAACGAATCTCGTGCACCGCTAACGGGGACGATGCAATCGTAATTTTTTCCGGATTTACTTCTGTAGCGATCCGTTAACTGGCGAAGGCGCTCGAATTTTTCATCCCAGTCTAAATAGTCTTTTTCTTCATGAACGCGACAACCACTGCAAACTCCCTCTTTATCAATTATAAGGTTTAGTGGGTGATTTTTTGGGTATAAGCAACGTGCACAGTAAATCATAAGCTGTCGATTTCTAATTCAATTGGTCCAAAACTATCAAGGAAAGCTTCATGAGTTTTAGCGAGACGACCTTCTTCATCAAATGATGAATTGCGATAATCAAAATTACCGCCTTGGCGAATTGGGACGCCTCGTGAAGATAGATATGCTTTAAGAACTGATACACTGTGTTCCGAGTGATTGAACATATTTCCCACCGCTACGGCAGAGACACAGTCATTGGTGAGAGCCTCTAATACGTGGTTTGGATGACCAGCGCCCCCGACTGCGATAATGGGAATAGAAATAGAGTTTCCGATTATTTCCATTAGCGGTATATTATATCCACTCCGCGCGCCATCACGACTGATACAATTTAAAAGAATTTCTCCTGCTCCATATTGCTCCATTTGGACAGCCGATTCTTCAACAGGTATAAAATGATTGCTTGGATTCTCAAACCGGCTCCATACCATATTTTTTCCGTTTTCCTCGTATGTATCGATCGAAGCTATAATGCATTGTTTGCCGAAACTTTCTGACGCTCTTGTGATTAAAGTCGGCTCTTTTATTGCTATGGAATTCAAAGCTATTTTGTCGGCGCCTACATTTAAAAGTGCTTTAAAATGGTCTAAGGATTTAACGCCCCCACCGACAGTCAATGGAGTGAAAATCCGCTTCGCTACCTTTTCTACTAGTTTGTAATTCGGCCCCTGTTCGTATTGGGTCGCGTCAATATCCAGCAGTATAATTTCGTCAACGCCCCATTTGCATAAATTCTCCGCTACAATTTCAGGCTTTCCGATGGGAAGATATTTGCAGAAGTTAAAACTTTGAACCGCAATACCATCCCTTACAATGATGCAACCAATTAGACGTTTATGTATCATGAGATCTATTAATTATATGTACTGATTTTAACATTGATTCTTGTATTTTTTAACAATTGAAAGAAAATTTTTAAGCAATACAAGACCACTTCTTTGACTTTTCTCGGGGTGGAATTGCGTAGCAAATATATTTTCGCATTGAATAACTGCTGGGATAATACCGTGGTAATCTGAATAAGCGACGATGCCTTCAGAAACCGCCGTAAATTGAAAGCTATGGTCGAAATAGAAAGTATCCGAAAATTTTATTGGTTTCAAAAATTCGGTGTCTTGGCGTATGGCGATTCTATTCCACGATACGTGCGGGATACGAATCCCAGGCGCTGAACGAATGCGCTCGACCTCTGCGTCTAACCAACCAAGACCTTTGTTTTCGCCCATTTCCGGTGACCTCTTTGCCAACAGCTGCATGCCAAGACATATTCCTAAAAAAGGTATTTTTTTCTCCTTTACTGCGCAGGTCAGATCACGGATTAAATCGCGTTCAACGAGATTTTTCATCGCTTTACCAAACGCTCCGACGCCTGGCAGTATGATTGCGTCAGCATCGTATATTTCTTTTGAATCAGAAACTATAGAAACGTTTGTTCCAAGATAGGCAAATGCTCTTCTGACTGAGAATAAGTTTCCCATTCCGTAATCAACAATCGCGATTTTCAAGTCATGCAATTTATTTATTGTCCCCTCCATATGATAATAATTCTATTATAGCCGCACTGGCGCACCTAGGAGGTTTTAATCAACGTATAATTTGTTTCTTTCGGGAAAAATTTGAGAGACTGTTTTCTCGTAAATTTTGACGCATTGGTTTACAGAAAAAGATTAAGAGTTGAGCCTGGAGGCACATTGTTTGGGGAGAAAAGCGTTGATGAAAGTTCTTTCGCAAGAGTATTACTGGTTTCAAATGCAAGTGAAATAACATTTAAAAGTTGACTATACTCGTCTCTAAGCTTCGCAATTTCCTCAGCTTTTGCTTCTTTATTAGCTGTTTGGGCGGCTTTTATTTGTAAAATAGTCGAATTCAGGTTTGTACTTGTTTGCTTGCGCAGTCCTTCCACAGACTCACCTTTTAATACAAGAATTTCGGCAGAAAGCGAAAGTTTAGCGAGAGCATTTGTAATAGCCACGTTGATTTCTGAATCATCTGCGAAGTCGGAATACTTAGTTGCTTTTTCTGCGGTGCCTCCGTTATCAAATTGCAACAATCCATCGCGCCGAATTTCATTAATGCCGTCGGAAATATAAATTCCTACGGTATAACCGTTTGTTACCTTTGTATTCCCAACAATTTGATTAATTTTTGCGAGAACTTGATCAAAGGTTTCCGTATCCCCAGCATCAAGGGCTGTTGATAGGTCATCAAGCTGGGTCGCGAGCTCACCAACGGCGTTTATGTTGCGGCTATTATCGAATGTGAAGTCTTGAAGCGAATTGTGAAAGCGAACAAGTTCTTTTTCCTTATTTCGCAGGAAAATATCGACATTATTTTCGAGTTCTAAGTCTTCGTTCGCCTCATCGATTTTCTTATTAAGTCGATCGATAAGTGCATTCTGTAGATTATTAAACTGTAACTCAAAAGCCGGGCGTTGCGCTTGTATGCCTAGAGATGCAAACGACTTCGCAAAGGGAACTCCACTGATAATGCCAGCTTCACCGACCATTTCTTGGTCTCCTAATGCCTAAAACGCCAACCTATTCTTGGCTCTATCGCGATCACACGCACGGGTAGAACGCTATATAAATTTAGCCGAAAAGTCCAGACTTCATTCCCGTCATTACTTTGGCGGATCGAGAATATCATAAAAATCCTGGACCCTTTTGTTTATTCCAATCATGTGATTAATGAATTCTTCTCTGGCGATTTTCAAGAACGTTGTACGTGACGGACCTTTTGGTAGACGCAACATATATCCATTTATTGCAGCCATGCACATAAAGGTCGATCCACGGTAATAATGAAGTTCTGTTGTTGGTTCAGTATATGGAGGTATAAGTTCGCGCACGATATGCATAAAATACCGAAGTGGATATTTTGCAGCATTTGTGTAACGCTTTTTGCCTCTTGGGATATCCCAGTCGTGCTTTGGTGGGCGCCCCGTTTTACAAATCCTTAACAAAGTATCGCGCAACTTTGTCACACTTTCTCGCGGGTCTTGGTCCTCCCAAGATTTTTTAAACGTATCCTTCGTATATTCAGGAAATTGCTGAAAAGCATTATCGACCATTTCCTTTTTATTGTTTACTTTTTCCAGATAAATGGTTGATGAAAGTTTTGGGATCATACCGTCAAGGCGGATGCCGTCACTGCAATTAAAATAATGACTTTTGGCGGAAGGTCGTTTCATAGCAAATTCCATGGTTTGTTTTGCCCATAAGTATACTAATTCGGAAAAAACGGTTCCCCCAAAGTTACCGGGAACAGGCTGGTCTATTCGAGTTTTAAATACGTATTCGCCAGGTCCATAAGGTGCATTCTTGGCATGGTGCTTGGCGGGATCTCTGGCCCCTAAATCTATACCAAAGTTATAAATATTGCGGCAACCAATCTCTTGAGCAAAAGAAAATCCCAAATTCGTGACCATAGGAATTGCATAATGAAGGGTTGATTCCTCGCCTTGTTTAAACATCGGGTATGAGGCTAAACCACTTCGGAAGTAGTAGATAATATTTTTAAAGTAATTTGAAACACGTGGGTCGACTGTGCTTGATGCCAATAAACAAATATTCGAAAAATCAAATTGTTTTGAGAGAGGCTCCATAACGTAATCCACGACCGCTGGAACATTCTCGATCTCTACGTGGAAATCAGGTGTAATACCATGATTAAGCAATACTTTTATAGAGGTACCGCACGATATAATTAGAGCATTTTGCTGATTTTCGCGTATGAAATCTAAATCATTATCAAGTGATGGGCCAGATCCTATTATAAAGGCGGGGAGGTCAAGGACGTCCATTTTGGTATAATGACGACCATTGAAGTCACGCAGATTATGATATGAATTACGAACCATATCTATTTCGTCTTCTAGGAAACCCAGTCCGATGCTTAACGTATCGCGTTCTTTAAGTATCATTTCCTTAGCATTTTGCATTACGGAGTTTGGATAAGAAGTAAAAAAACCCGTGCATTCTACAAGGGCGGGGTTGATATATCGTATTTGATCACGAATTTTGTCAGCTATTTCGCGCGCACCGGTGTTTATTACCAAAGAGAAATGCCGACCTTCATCAAGTAGGCCTTGCAGAAATGCTTCCCAGTCAAAGACGTACATGGAAAGGCGGAGGAACTCTATACTCGGTTCAACGACTATCAGGTGTTGGCAGGCAGAGGTTTTGGCAAGCATTGGTAGGTGCCCACAGAGGCCGCCACCAAATACTACCAAGTTAAAGCCTTCGTGGCCTACAGGTACGCTCGCGAAAGAAATGCCTGCGTCGACCGTTCTTTTTAAGATTTGATATATAATCGCATTAGTATCGTCGTCTAGATTATCGCTATCCAACGGGGATAAAATTAATTCGGTATAACCTTGTTTATTGGGGTAGTTTTTCACACGCTCTTTGGCCCAGGTTAGATGCCCTTTACCGTAAAAACGGTCACCCCTGAACTCCACATCAAACTCCCCTTTGTTGTTAGAGATCAGCTTTAAAGATGAGGTGTTAGTAGCATCAATCTTCTCAGCTAGCTCGGGAACCGATTTTCTCATGAACGTGAGGTTACGCTGGAATAAATCTGTATTTAAATCAGTATCCGAGATGATACTAAAATCAGTCGATCGGGATGATGAAGGTTTTCGATCGCCTAATTTTTTGGTCGATGCGTTCATTTATTGCCCCTATGGATTATTAAGCAATACATCATATAGATGAAAACCGTTAAGAAATTATATCCTGCCTTAGAATGTCATTGGGTTTCTATTTACTCTTAGGGGAATAAAGAGCCTTAATATTTATCAGGGTATAAAAAAAGGTTGAGAAGAACGTATGCTCTTCTCAACCTTGTTAGACTTTATCTTGGGTTAAGCTCTATTAACGGAAGAGCCCCAGGATCGATTGTTCAGATTGTCCCGCAAATGCTAGAGACTGAATCCCTAATTGTTGTCGAGTTTGCAGAGCAAGCAAGTTTGCACCCTCTTCGTTGAGGTCCGCGAGAGTTAATTTACCTGCACCTGCAGTGAGTGTGGTTACATAGTCTTTAGTAAACGTAAGTCGTGTCTTTAGCGTCGCGATATTAGAGCCCAGGACCTGAGCGTTAGAGCGCAACGTAGATAAATCCGAGTTTAGCGCGATGACACGGCCATTCAATTCCTCTGTATAACCAATACCAACCGAACGAATAGCATCAGTGTCCACTAGTGTCTTCGAGGTCGCGTCAATTACCAAGAAGCCATAGCCAAGGGCTGAAAAATCAGTACCAGCCGCAGAGATATAGGCAGATAACTTTGCCATACCGGCACTAAGGCCAGACCCCGCACTTGCCGCACTCATATTGGTACCTGCACTTGCCGCGCTTA
>PBLS01000062.1 GCA_002721825.1 Magnetovibrio sp. | reverse complement strand
CCATTCATTTTCATGATACGGATGTAATGAAATTGGGCCCGTCGGAGTTGCGCGGACTGCAAGGCGCGCGTATCGCCATGGTATACCAGGACCCGCAAACCGCGCTGAATCCCGCATTTCGGATTGGGGATCAGATTGCAGAGGTAGTGCAGGAACATACGGACATTTCCGGGAGTCAAGCGCGCCAACGGGTTATAGATTTGTTGGAAGAAGTCAATCTACCAGACCCGGCAGGTGTTTACTTGCGCTACCCGCACGAATTGTCAGGTGGGCAGCAGCAAAGGGTACTCATTGCCATGGCCTTTGCTTGCAAACCTGAACTTCTTATAATGGATGAACCGACCACCGGTCTAGATGTAACGACGGAAGCTCATATTCTTGACTTGGTAGCCAAACTTAAAGAGACCCATGGTTCGGCAATCCTCTACATTACACATAATCTTGGCGTGGTTGCTCGGTTTTGCCACCGGGTCGCAGTAATGTATGCCGGTGAAATTGTTGAAGAGGGACCAGTATCGCGGGTTTTTAAAAACCCATCTCACCCCTATACACAAAGCTTATTGACCTGTATTCCGCGACTGGACCTATCAAAGCGTGACCGACCTTTAAATGCTATAGAGGGACGATTACCAAGCCTTACGGCCCCTCCGATAGGCTGCATTTTTGCACCCCGTTGCCAGGAACGACAGGCGCAATGTGAGACGTCAACCATAGAACCACATGTGTTTGATGATAATGCCGGGTTTGTACGTTGCTTGCGTTGGAACGAGCTTCCGAAATTTCATTTTGAGCGTCATCAACGAGTCACGCAGGTTTCAGAAAATATAAAAAGCGCCAATCCTCTTCTTATGCTCGGTGAATTGCGTTGTTATTATCGTTTGCGGCGAGGTCTAAAGGACCTTGCATCTGGCCGTGCTCAGCAACGTGTTCATGCAGTCGATAATGTTGATTTGACGCTCGCTCCGGGCGAAACTGTAGCAATAGTCGGCGAAAGTGGTTGTGGTAAAACAACGTTAGGGCGAACTGTCGTTGGACTTCAACCTGCGACGGGAGGAGAACTTGTTTTTGAGGGGAATACGCTACCTGGAATGGCTCGAGAACGAGAGCCTGACCTACGCCGCCGTGTGCAAATCATTTTTCAAAACCCTGATGCAACATTAAATCCGCAGAAATCGGTTGGGGAAACCATTCGTCGGCCGCTGGAATTATTTAATCTTATTCCAGTTGATGAACAGGAGGGTCGTGTTGCTGAACTATTAAAGAGTGTTAATTTGCCGCCTTCTTACGCACAGCGCTACCCGCACGAACTTTCAGGTGGCGAAAAGCAGCGTGTAGCAATCGCACGGGCCTTCGCTGCAGAACCAGAACTAATTGTGTGCGACGAACCCCTATCTGCCCTGGACGTATCTGTACAGGCTGCAATTTTAAATCTGCTAGTTGATCTACAAAAAACGTCTAATACTGCTTATTTGTTTATATCTCATGATCTTTCTGTTGTGCGTTACCTATCTGATCAGGTGGCTGTTATGTACATGGGCCGTCTATGTGAAACCGGGACGCCAGAAGAGGTGTTTGTACCACCGTACCACCCATATACGGAGGCACTACTATCCGCTATATCCCTTCCTGATCCGTCAATTGAACAAGAAACAATCCGTCTTGAGGGTCCTGTGCCGAGTCCTATTAATCCAGCCCCTGGTTGTAGGTTCGCATCTCGTTGTCCTCGTAAACTCGGTGCCATTTGTGACAGCGAGAACCCACCGCTTCTCCAATTTGGAAATAATCACCGACTCTATTGCCATATTCCCCAAGAGGAACTGATTAAAATGCGCCCCGTAATCCGATATGCTGGCCAGGAAAAAGCGGTTGTTTAAAACTTTGAAGAATTGAATTTATGAACATCGATCATGGACTGGGATAAGGTAAGCTGTCTGGGTCTAAAACTTGGACAACGAATTTCTCTAATTGTGGAGCATAAGCTTCCCATAAAAACCGGAGCTCCGAGAGTGGTGCTCTATCAAATTCAACCCGTAAGTCAACCAACGGAAACTCTTGTTCGTGGACAACTAGAAGTGCCGCTGATTTGATCTGTTTAAGTTCACCACCGGCGTTTAGACCAGCCTCCAATCCGCGAACTAGACGTTCCGCTATGTGTAAATCAGGAACTTCCTCGAAAGCATCAATCATCGCCTGGGGGACGGTTTCATTTCGTATGATATTGCCGATAGCGCAGGAACTGTTCCCTTGCGCAGCAGAATGCAGGGAAGCAATTTTATCGCCGTGATAAAAGGCGGTGCCTCCGTTTTGATCAATTACGGCAAGCTGCCGCCAGCCTATCGTCGGATTGTCTGTAATGAGTTCATCAATTACTTCTGATGCCATTTTGCCTTCCTCTAATAGAGATAGACCTTTTGGCCCTAAACGGTTATCGGTACGATGTTGGGTCAAAACGGCACCGATACCAGCTTTAGCATAAGGACACCGCGTACCTACATTCATATTTGAAGTGGTAACGGCCGCTCCAAACATACCCGTTTTACGGCACATACCAACCAGAGAAAAAGTCATTTATAGCCCTCCAAATACTACAAAACATTGATTTTCTAATCCTATCTTCTGCCAAGGATGCTATAATACTTGATCGTAGTTTTCCATAGGGTACAAATTTCATATGAGCATTACTCACAAATTAGCAACCTGGCTTTCTGAAGTAGATCCTCTTGCTGAGGGTCGAGCTCTCGAACTTGCGCGAAATGCGGTGATTGATATCGTCGGCTGTATGATTGCTGGAGGAAAAGATGTAGCAACCTGTCGGACTTTAGACGCTGTGCGTGATCTCGGCTCTGGCCCGGCGTCAATAGTGGGCCATACTGAAATGCTGACTGCTCCCCATGCCGCTCTCGTAAATGGGACAGCTGCTCATGCATTGGACTTTGATGACAACTATCATGGTAACATGGGACATGCTACGGCTGTACTAGTACCTGCGTTGCTGGCTTTGGGTGAAGAGAGAGGGCTTGGCGGAAGGGCTGTACTTGACGCATATATTGCTGGTCTGGAGGCCTTGTTGGTAATTGGAAAGGGGGTCGGGCTAAGCCACTACGAAAAAGGATGGCATACGACCAGCACAATAGGTACGATTGGCGCAGCAGCGGCCGCTGCGCGATTGATGCAACTTGATTTGCCAGGTGTTCAACGTGCTATGAGCTTAGGCTTTAGTCATGCCTCTGGATCGAAGCTCCAGTTCGGAAACATGGCAAAGCCGTTTCATGCAGGAATGTCAGCTAAGAACGGTTTGATGTCAGCACGCTATGCTAATGCTGGCTTGACTGCCGTTGAGGAACCTCTTGATAAGCCTTGGGGGTTTCGTGACCTGTACATTGGCTTTGATAAGTCGCCCGGATATGAAGACAATATAGAAAATATCGGCATGCCTTTAGCGATCGAACGTTATGGTCTTAAAGTAAAAATTCATCCCGATTGTGCTAGCACGCATTGCGCTGTTGACGGGCTTCTTTGTCTTATCTCTGAGCATGGGCTTGAGGAACATGATATTGATACGGTTGAGGTAGTAGTTAATAAAATAAGTTACGATAATTTGATGTTCCCAAATCCTGTATCGGAGATGGAAGCGCGGTTTAGCATGGAATATGCGATAGCGTTAGCTATAACTAGAGGCCAGCTAAGGATTGCCGATTTTCGTTCGGAGGTTATTGCCGATGAGAACGTAAGGAGTTGGTTCCCTCGAATTAAAATGTTGCAGTCTTCTCCAGAAGCACCCCTTCCCGCAGCAGAGAATGGACGAGAGCCAGCAAAAGTAATTATACACACAAAAGATGGTAGAGGGCTTGAGATTTTTAAACAACGTGCCCGGGGAGTACTGCAAAACCCCCTTACAGATGATGAAATGTGGGCAAAGTTTGATGATTGTATCGAAAACGCCGGAATGGAGGTGCAAGCTTCGGAAATACGAGCCTATCTTGAGGCATTTGAAACTGTTGATCACGTCGGCGAGTTAATGAATTTGCTCCGCAAATCTCCCTGAGCTTATTCTAAACAAAATTACTCAAATATATTCGATCAGCGACTAGCACCCAAAATCACTATGACGGTAGTTCAAGCATCATCGGCGCCGTAGTTCGACGTGGTATGGGCCCGGCGTGGCACGTGGGGCTTATTTCTGAATTACCGCATCTGCGTCAATCTCAACAAGAATTCGTGGGTTGGCGAAGCCATCAACTATGAGCCCCGTTCCGCATGGGTGAACACCTTTTAAATGTTTTCCAACTGCCCCGTAGATAAGCTCGCGATGCGCCCGATGCAGAATATAGATAGATAATTTACAGATATCGTCGAGTGAAGCGCCAGCCTCTTCCAGCAAAATTTTTATATTCTTCATCGCTTGATCGGCTTGGGCGGCGGGATCGCCATCACCGACAAAATCGCCATCTAAATTAGAGCCTGTTTGACCTCGTAAATAGACTCGATCGCCTGCTCGTACCGCTTTAGAAAATCGGCAACCTAGTTGTTGTCCATCTCTATAGACATTGTCCGTGTGGAATGTTCGAAACCGCTGGTGAGAGGTACCTTTCGATAGTGTTAATGCCATATCAATTTCAAATAAAATGTCAGGGCGGGCAAAGCCACGCATGATCAGTCCTGTTGAACAAGGGTGGGTGTTGCCAAAATGTCTACCAATCGCCTGGTAAATAGGTTCACGATACGCCCTATCACTAATATAAATACGAGTTTTGCAGACATCGTTGAGGCTTGAGCCAGCCTCTTCAAGTAGAGTGCGTGCATTTTTCATTGCTTGGTCGGCCTGCGCCGCCGCCGCTTCTATGGAAAAACCTGAACCATACATTTTTGAGCCGTCAAGTTCACAACCGGTCTGGCCCCTCAAGTAAATCTCATGTCCAGTATTGATGGCCATACAGGAATCCCTATCAATACTGGATTGACCAAACCAATCGCCAGTATTTAAAAGACGAAATTTTTTGTGTCCTCCCTCTTCTGGTATAACGGCTTCTAAGTCAATTTCGACTTTCATTTCTGGCATAGCTAAGCCTTTAACGATAAGGCCCGTGGCAACAGTAGGGATGCCCTTTAAATGTCGTCCGACTTCATTATACACGGCGGTTCTATAGGCCGGATCAGTAAGGTATGTAGTAACCTTGCATACGTGATTTATACTCGAGCCAGCTTCCTCAAGCAGAACCCTAGCATTTTCCATTGCTTGATTAGCTTGTTGTGCCGCGTCATTGGGATCTATCATTCGTTGTTGAAGATCAAGACCAGTTTGGCCCCGAAGGAAAATTCGATTGCCAGCTTTTACGGTCATGCACATATCGTTATCCATTTTCACACCGGGATAGACATCACGGGTGTTAAATTTTCGAAATCGTTCAAGTTGCATAACGTGCCTTTCTAACATTTTATCCGTATGACCTTATCACTGTATTGAGAGAGACGGAAGTTACTTTAATCTATATAATCAACGAATGAGTAATATACAGAAAACCCCGGACCTAAGTTTGACCTGCATGGTAGTAATGTTTGGGGTAGTAGGTCCTTTTGCCCTCCAAGTATTTCTGCCTTCGCTGCCGGGACTAAAGGTTGAGTTCGATGCTAGCTATGCGGAAGTTCAGTTAACTGTAAGTCTTTACCTCTTAACCTTCGCCTGCGCGCAGTTACTTTATGGCCCACTGGCTGATAGGTTCGGACGCCGACGAACAATTTTGGTTGGTTTGGCGATATACATTATTGCACCGATAATTTGCGCTAGTGCAATGTCGATTGAAGCCCTTACGATGGGGCGCGTGCTACAGGCTATTGGAGCTTGCGCAGGTTTAATGCTTGCGCGCGTTGTTGCTCGCGATATCTATGGACGAAACAAAGCAGCCAGTGCCATTGGATTAGTCACCATGGTCAGCGCCTTGATAGGCTCAGCAACGCCCATGTTAGGTGGTTGGATTGATCTAACCTTTGGATGGCGGATGAGCTTCTGGGTAACTTCTGGGCTAGGGGTTGCCGTTTTTATAATGACGTTTAAATGGTTTCCTGAAACGCAACCAGTGGGAGTAAGCTTAGATTTATACAATACAGTTCTAGAAGGTATTCGGCTCCTACGTTCGCCCGTTTTCCTAGGTCATGCAGGTCACACGACATGTACATTGTCTGCATGGTACGCGATGCTTGCGGGATTACCATTCGTGATGGCAGACGTTATGTCCCAGCCTCCGATGGCCTATGGTAAATATTTTCCTTTATTATCTATCGGTTATGTGTTGGGTAATCTAGTGACTTTTCGAGTTGCAGAAGGCTGGGGGATACACCGTATGCTCTTCCTTGGCACAGGACTAGCCCTAATAGCCTGTCTCGGGATGGTTCTCTGGTGCACAGCGTTTGAGTTAAAACCGCTAGCGCTTTATTTGCCTATGGCAATGATAACCTTCGCTCACGGATTGAGCCAACCAGCAGCCACCTCTGCAGCTGTTGGGGTCAACCCTCACGTTGTGGGCAGTGCCACAGGCATGATGGGGGTTGGACAATGGTCTATCGCTGCCGCTACGGCACAGATCGTAGGTGTAATTCAGAATGATACAATATGGCCAACAGTTGCTGTGGTCATTGCTCTAACGACGCTTTCAATGTTTAGCTATGCGCTGGCATGTTATGGAGAAACGAGGACACAAATTACATAACAGACCATAATTTAATAATGCCTTCCTGCAAAAGAGGAGATAATCATGATAAACGGTGAACCGCAAAATATGTTGTTAATTAACAATGCTACAGTACTGACGATGAACCAGAAACGAGACATAATTACTGATGGTGCCGTTGCTATCGAAGAAAATAAAATTACTGCGGTTGGCCCGAGTGCTGAGATGATTGCGCGTTTTCCCGATATGGAGGTCGTGGATGCTAAGGGTAAGGCTGTGATGCCAGGTTTAATGAACTCCCATACTCATACAGTGCTTCTAGTATTGCGGGGGACCGTCGAGGACATGACGGGAGATGCTATCTTTGGATATATGACCCCAATTAGTTTTGCTATGAAAGATGACGAGCGACGAGCTGTCGCCCGACTTGGTTGCTTGGAAGCGATTCGTTCGGGCACCACGTCTTTGGTGGAGCCATTCCGGTTTCTAGCCGGTTATGCGGGAGGTATGGTCGAGAGCGGTCTAAGGCTATGGTTGAGCGAAAATTGCGCCGATGCTCTGACCTTAAAGATCCGCCATGGAGTTTATGAGTATGACCGTGCTTTTGGTGAGGAGTTTTTGGAACGGACAATCTCTATGGTGGAAATGTTTCATGGTTCGGCAAATGGGCGGGTCCAGTGCCAAATATCTGCACATGCTCCCGATGTGTGTTCACCTTGGATGTTAGAACAATTAAATCTATTTGCTGAGAGGTATAAACTTACGCGTACTGTGCATTTGGCGCAAAGCCCAGGCGAGATTAAGCAAATACGTGACGCTTATAATCGAACGCCAGCTGAATACCTCGGTGATAATGATTGGCTTGCCCCCGATGTGGTAGCAGCACATTGGACTTACTGCACAGATGCCGATATAGACCTTTTAGCTTCGCACGGTGTCCATATGGCTCATTGTCCCGCCAATAGTTCACGCCGGGGCCCACACAAGGTTCGGGCTGGACGAATTCTCGATGCTGGGGTCAACATCGTTCTAGGTACTGATAACATGACTGAGGATATGTTTCAGGCACTGAAGATTGGTTCGATCATACATCGAGGTGCTTGCGGTGGGAAAAATGAAGGCGGCGGCGTAACCCCATCCCCAGTAGCAACACTGGAGGCGGCGACGCTAAACGGGGCCCGTGCTCTTGGGCGAGAAGATGATTTAGGTTCGATAGAGCCAGGAAAAAAAGCAGACCTCATCTTCATAGACCTTAATCAAGCAAGCTTACAGCCCATAATCAATTTAGTCTCCAATATCGTTCATTATGGCAACCCAAGTATTGTTAGCTCGGTTATGGTTGATGGTCGTTTTTTAATGAGAGAAGGCGAGGTCTTAACTATGGATGAGGAATCGGTAATAGCGGAGGCACAGGAAGCAACATTAGCATCCTGGCAGCGACTTCATGAAGCCTCTAGTGATATAGAACTTCCCCCTGGTCTTGTCAGTAATTTAGCTCGTTAAGGTGTATGGGGAAGAGAGATGCTTGCCTATATTTAGGGGTATAGATATGAGCTCATAAAGAAAATCGGTTAGTCTTTCGACGACTTAATGGAAGTACTATAAACTCGTTCTATCAAAGCATTAGATTTTTTTACTCTGACATCTTAATTTTAAAATCGAAGGCAGTATTATGGTTATGGAAGACTTCCGGTAGAGGCGATAGTGGTGCAGATTAAACGTGCAACGGCCATCGCACCGAGGGAAGCAGCGTCACGTTCGGGTACTAATTCAACAAAATCGGCTCCAACAATATTGGCTCTCTCCATTATGGAAAGTATAATCTCTGTCACATGTTCAAAACGGAGACCACCAAAGGCAGGTAAAATAACGCCAGGGACAACCGATGGATCCAAACCGTCGACGTCAATCGCGAGAATGATATTAGAATTTCTCGGAATAGCTTCAATTACGGAATCAAGCCCGTGATTATGCACATGTCGGGCGAAAAAAAATTTTACACCCCATGCCTCAGCTGCCTTTAGATCTTCCAATCTAGCTGACCCAGGGCCTCGGCCGCCAATCTGGATTATCTCCTGGATATTTTCAAATTCTGAGCTACGTCGCATCGTGCTTGAAAAGCCAAATCGCTCGCCGTCAATCTCTTCGCGCCAATCAATGTGTGCGTCGATCTGAACAATTACCACTGGTATTTGGCTCGAAATCGCCTCAATGAAAGGAATTGGAGTGGAGTCATCTCCACCGATCAAAATTGGTATTGTGCCTGCAAGTAAAATATCTCTGGTAGTTTGACTAATGGTTTCACGGTTCGCTGCACCGTTCATTGTGCAGCCATTTATATCGCCACAATCGACGACAGTCTTCCCGCCAAAAACCGGTTTCATAATATCAAGGTCCAGTTGTTCGGGATTGGAGCTGTACCATGAAAGGGCTTTTCGTATTGCCGCTGGCGCATTCGCCGCGTGACTTGCCTTTCCAGGTTTGTAAGGTGTTCCGTGGCAGGCTCCAAATATAGCGACATCGACATCTTTTAAATTGTCGAGTGTACGGTATTCTACGTCGCAAAAAAGCTTTTCTGGTTTAATCATGTTGCGGGGGTGCGTCCATTGGTCCGGGGATACGAGTATATGGTGTTTAACAGAATGCGTAAAATAAGTATACGATTTGGCTAAATATTTTAGCTTTGAATAGGGTGAATGACTTTGGCTGATACAATAAGTGGGAAAATATCAAAATTTGTAGTTTCAATGTCGTTTGATGATTTACCAGACGATGTTATTTCCTTTGCAAAATTGTTACTACTTGATCTGCTAGGAGCCGCGCTAGCTGGAGTTAATACGGAAGAAGGGCTTGCCGTAAAAAAAGTATTAACATCAGTTGGTAGCGGAGGGCGCGCCTCCATCTGGAGGTCTGATGTAAGTACAACCCCTATTCATGCGGCATTTGCCAATGGGACCATAGCACATGCGCAGGAGTTAGATGATTTCAATGGCTGTGATCACTCTGGTGCAGTAGTAATTCCGGCTATAATTGCGATAGCAGAAGCTGAAAAAATTTATGATGGAAAGCGGTTTTTGGAGGCGATGATTCTAGGATATGAGTTTGGTGTTCGTGCGCTCGATGTTTTCGGAGGTTACCGAGCGCACAACAATGCAGGTTGGCATTCCACGGGTACTTGTGGTTCGATCGGATCTGCTGTTGCCAGCGCTAAAATGCTTGGGCTCAATCAAGAACAGACCCGCGACGCTGTTGGGCTTGCTGGAAATATGATGGCAGGTACATGGTCCTTTTTAGCCGATGGCTCTATGGCAAAACGCACTAATGCAGGCAAGGCGGCAGAGAATGGCGTTTTATCAGCTTATCTAGCGCGCAGCGGATTTTCTGGGCCTAGCCAGGTTTTTGAGGCAAAATGGGGGGGACTTTTCAACACATACACTTCAACACCCGTATATCCTGAATACTTCTTCGAAGGCCTTGGGCACGCATTTGGATTGATGCGGAGTGGCATTAAACCTCATGCCAGTTGTCGTGGTGCCCACTCTGCAACGGACTCAGCTCTAAAACTACGCCAGAAGATTAAGAACTATGAGTCAATTGCAAAAATTAGACTGCGTTGTTCGAAAGCGAATTTTCGCACCTTGGGTAATATTGACCCTAAGACACGGTTAGCCGCCCAAATGAGCTTACCCTACTGTATAGCAACGTCATTTGTATTTGGTTCATGTTCACTGGATGATTTTGAAGAACCTAAATTTAGCGACCCTACTTTACGCCGCTTTTTAAAATGTATAACTATAGTTGAAGATGAAGCGCTCATTGGGGAAACCCCAGCAATTGTCGAGGTGACTCTAAATTCTGGAGAACAACTATCAGACCAGACTCTTATTGCTCTGGGAGACCCAAAAAATCAAATGTCTGAGGTGCAAATCGAAGAAAAATTCTTACAGTTGGCGACACGTAGCCTTAACAATGGATTAGCAGCGAAGCTTCGCGATGCAGTCTATGGGCTTGATAGCATTGGTTCAATTCCAAACATATTGGAAATTTTGAAATGACGGTTTCTGGTAGACTTAGAAACCATTATGGCCAAATAAGATAGACCGTAAGCATACTAACATTTCGAATCTTATTAGCACCTTTACAAATCGATCAACGTATCTACTAGAACCTTCCTTTGTTAAATTATTTCGATATTAATGATTAAATTTTGTAATTAAGATAATTGGAGACTAAAAATTCATGGCATACAAAATACTTATTCTCGGTGCTTCCTACGGCTCTTTGTTAGGTACTAAATTGTTAATGGCAGGGCATGATGTGACCCTTGTTTGCCGCCAAAAGACCGCAGAGTTAATAAATTCTGAGGGGACGGAAGTATTGATAAAGTTTAAAGGTGAGGAACGTCACCGCAGTATACGTTCAAACGCACTGCCTGGCCGCCTTAATGCATGCAAACCGCAGGATGTAATTGCAGCAGACTATGATATGGTAGGGCTCGCGATGCAGGAGCCACAATATGCGAATCACACAATTGGGACTCTGCTTATCCGGATCGCTGATGAAGATATCCCTTGTCTCTCTATTATGAATATGCCGCCGCTACCATTTCTAAAACGGATACCAGACCTTGATACGAGCAATTTAAGCTCTAGTTATACCGATGCTACGGTCTGGGATAGATTTGACCCGAATTTGATGACGCTCTGCAGTCCTGATCCGCAGGCGTTCCGCCCGCCTGAGGGAGAGCCAAATGTACTTCACGTTGGACTCCCCACAAATTTTAAATCTGCCCCATTTGGCGATATGCAATCAAACGAGATATTACGGCAGCTAGAGGCGGATATTTCGGAAGTGCGACTTGATGGTGCAGATGTGCCTGTTAAGCTTCGCGTTCATGATTCCATTTTTGTTCCGCTTGCTAAATGGAGTATGCTGTTAACAGGGAACTATAGATGTATCACACGCAATGACCCTCGTAGCATTCAAGCCGCAGTTCATAGTGACTTGGAGAAATCACGATCTATATACCAGTTCGTTGATGATCTAGCGCAACGCTTGGGTGCAGACGCATCGGACGCGGTCCCTTTTCAAAAATATGCTAAGGCGGCAGAAAGCCTAATGAAGCCCTCATCTGCTGCTCGGGCAATAGCCGCAGGTGCACCGTTTATTGAGCGTGTGGATGTTTTGGTGCAGCTAATTGCGCAAGGCCTAAATATGTCTAATCCTGCGATTGATGAAATAGTTAACGTAGTAGATGAAAAGTTAGACGCCAACGTTTTGTTGCTGGGGTAAGGTGTACTTCATAATTTCTATCAGCTGCTCATGCCTGCTAAATACCCATTGATCAGCGTTTTAGAGCCTACGATACTATAAAGTGTTCTCTATTGAGGTCTCGAGGGCATTTAGAAAGGATCTGGCTGATGAACGAGGCGATATGAATAAAAAATTATTATTCTTTTCATGTAAAATTATAGCATTCAGGTGATCAACCGTTGTACGAGCAACGCTATTTGGGGGGAAAGGTTTGTTTGATAAATCAGGAGCGCACACACGTTCCAAAATTTTATGTAGATTTTTACCGGACAATCTAAGAATGAACGAACTGTCGGATTGATCAGAGAAGAATGCTGTAGCACCAAGTTGGCTAGTTAAAACGCTAATAGGTTCTAAACCAACATATTCATATATGGCGAAGATCATTCCCGGTTGCATGCTCATGAACCTAAACGTACTATCTTTGGATAAGGTTGAGCTGCCGTATTCGGGGAGGGAATTCCCGTAGTATTTTGAAAATGCTTCTTTAAAAGACGAAGTCTCATTTAGGGAAAAAGTAATGGAAACTATCGCAAGTTCTGTGACTTCGGAAAGCTTTATGCTAGCAAATGTTTTACTGTAGCCGTTGAGCGGAGATACGGCGTTTAGTGACGGTTTAAGCACGAAGCCTTTCTCCTTCCGGATCTATGAAGTATGGGGTAACAATCTCGACCTTAACATATTGCTTTTGTAAAAGGTTTGCCGCTTTAACAGTCTCCCCAATGCGATCGTTTCCTCGCTTGATCAACCCGAGACCAATCGAATGGCCTAAATTGGGTGAAATTGCCACGGAAGTCATCCAACCTTCGTCATTGTTCGTAATAATATCCTTGTTCAATGAAAAGAAGTGTGCACCGGCGCTGAGTTTGTCTCTGCGATCAATTGGGATGAAGCCAACCAATGCGAGACCATCTTTTCTATTCAATTCGGGTCGTTTGGACAAAATGTTGCCGATAAAGTCTTTGTTCTTTGCGACCAATCGCTGCATCCCTAAGTCACGAGCAGTCGTTTGACCGTTCAATTCAGCACCAGCTGGGTGACCTTTCTCGATTCGCATAATACTCAAAGCCTCGGTGCCATATGGGACAATATCGAACTCTTCTCCGGCGCTCATTAACCTACGTATAAGAGCATCACCATAACGCGCTGGGATAGCAATTTCGTAACCCAACTCACCTGAGAACGATATTCGAAACAAGCGGGCGGGGATTCCGTTGCATATCGTAATTTCACTACAAGCCATGTAGGGGAACGAATGGTTGGAGATGTCAATTTCTCTGTCTACAATTTTTTGAAGAAGATGCCTTGAGTTAGGACCGGAAATCGCGAATTGGCCCCATTGCTCAGTTACTGAGATAATGTGAACGTTTAGGTTTGGCCATAGACATTGGTGACAAAATTCCATGTGGCGAAGAACCTGGGCGGCGTTGGCCGTAGTAGACGTTGTTATATAGTGGTTCTTTGCAAGCCTTGCTATGGTTCCGTCGTCCATAATCAAACCGTCTTCTCTTAGCATTAGGCCGTACCGGACCTTGCCAACGGCTAAAGTAGTAAGGTCGTTAGCATAAATATAGTTAAGGAACTTTAATGCATCAGTGCCTTGGACATCAAATTTACCCAATGTAGTCACGTCGCACACACCTACGGATTTGCGTGTCTGGAGAACTTCTCGATTGACTGATTGACGCCAGTGGTTCTCCTCTTTTTTAGGGAAAAATTGTGCACGCTTCCACAGCCCGGCCTCAACGAAAACAGCGTTTTGCTCTGTAGCCCACGTATGACTGGGACACAGCTGGGTTGGGCGAAACTGGTTCCCACGTTGTCGTCCGGCCAATGCGCTAATGGAAACCGGTGTGTAGGGAGGGCGGTAGATTGTAACACCCGTCTGCGGGATGGTCTTTCCAGTTAATTCTGCTAAAACAGCGACGGCAACTGTATTCGCAGTCTTGCCTTGGTCAGTTGCCATGCTGAGCGTAGTGTAACGTTTAACGTGTTCAACTGAACGAAAGCCCTCCATGTAGGCCATTTCAATATCTTGCACCGTAACGTCGTTTTGCATATCAATCCAAGCTCTTTTCTTATTCTCCTCTACATGCCAAAAAGGGCTAATTTCAGACGGCTCGTCTTCTGCATTAAGTACCTCTTGTGCTACCACGTTATGTCCAGTATCTCTTGCGGCTGTGCTTCCAGCATCTGATCCTTGTTTAAGTGCTGCACTAAGCGCCAAAGTGCCATTGGCGGCTCCGGCAACGGTCATTCCTGTCGGCAATTCTTCGCCCGGAATAAATGCGGAAATGTCTTTGCACCAAGTTGGACGCCCACGGTGATGGCAGGTCAAATGTACGTTTGGGTTCCAGCCACCAGCTACGGCAATGCAATCGGCTTCTATACTTTTTCCGTGTGGGAGTTTGAGCGCAGTAACGCCTTTGTGTCCTATAACGTCAAGGATATGGCTACCCATAAAAACCTTAGTATCGGAATATTTAAATGGCGGGGGTTTATCACGGGTGTCTATAACGGCTATTACGTTTATATCTTTTCCTCTGAGATCGTTTGCCGTGCGCCAACCGTCGTCATTATTTGTAAAGATGGCAACGCGTTTACCCGGAGTTACAGCCCAGCGGTTAAGGTATGTTCGCACACTACCTGCTAGCATTATGCCGGGCCGGTCGTTGTTGCTAAAAGCAATTGGACGTTCAGTAGCTCCTGTAGAAACGATGGTGCGCTTGGAATAAATGCGCCAAAGAACCTGGCGAGGTCTGCCATTTGAAGATGCAAGGTGGTCGGTACATCGTTCGACAGCACCATAGACTCCATGGTCAAACGCGCCGTATACGGTCGTTCGGGTTAGCAGGCGAACATTTGGTAAGTGCTCCAGTTCTGCTGCAGTTTGAACCGCCCAATCTGAGCCTTTCATTCCGTTGATTGTAAAGGTCTCGGCATTTAGCCGTCCCCCAATTAGAAAATCTTCATCTGCTAAAATTGTCCGCACACCACTGCGGCCAGCGATAAGTGCTGCAGCAAGACCTGCTGGTCCACCCCCTATAACTAAAACGTCACAATGCAAAAAACCTTTGTCGTAAATATCTGGGTCTGGTTCGTTAGATAGGCACCCGAGGCCAGCAGAAGCACGAATAATGGGTTCGTAAATTTTTTCCCAGAACGACTTTGGCCACATAAAAGTTTTGTAGTAAAACCCTGCGGAGAGGAGCGGCGACAATAAGTTATTAATTTCCAAAAAATCAAATTCCAGTGATCCCAAGTGATTCTGGCTTTTTGCGATAAGTCCATCAAAAAGCTCTGTAACCGTGGCGCGGGTATTAGGTTCTAGGTGTGCGCCAAGCCGAAGTTGAACTAGGGCATTTGGTTCTTCTGGACCGGCAGAAAATATTCCGCGGGGACGGTGATATTTGAATGATCGTGCAACAAGACGTTGGTTATTAGCGATAAGTGCAGAGGCGACTGTATCCCCTAAAAATCCCTCGTATCGCAAATTATTAAAGTGAAAAACGAGGGGTTTATTGCGTTCAATAAGACCACCGGAAGTTCTGTTCTTTTGCTTCATCTACTATGTTTTTCCTCGCGGTCTATATCGCGAGCCAGCTCAACGTTGACAATTTCGTGGGTCAGCGTATTTCGCGTTACCACCAACCAGGACCGGTCGCCATATTCATGAAACCATAATTCGCGAATGGTGCCAGCTGGATTGTCACGTAGATAGAGATATTCATAAAATTGCTGAGCCGCATTTTCGCTGTTCCAGTCTGGTCTATCTATTAAAGATGCATCGCCAAGGTAGATAAACTCTGATGCGTCTCTTGGCCCAAGCAGGGGATGATTGATAATCATATAGAGTTCCTTAATGGAGGTTCGGTTGAGCTCCAGCACCTTTTTCATCTATCATGTGGCCGCGCTTAAAGCGGTCAAGGCGAAACTCCGCCGCTACTGGATGTGGCTCATCTTTGGCTAACAAGTGGGCGTAGCAAAAGCCACTTGCCGGTGTTGCTTTAAAACCGCCGTAGCACCAACCGCCGTTGAAATATAGCCCTTCTATCCGTGTTTTATCGATAAACGGGGACCCGTCCATCGACATATCGACAAGCCCCCCCCACATACGCAGCAAGCGAGAACGGCCAATCATCGGCATGATAGCCACTCCTGCCGCACATACATCTTCAACGATGGGAAGATTTCCACGCTGTGCATAGGTATTGTAACCATCTATGTCCCCTCCGAATACCAATCCGCCTTTGTCTGATTGTGATATATAGAAATGGCCAGCGCCAAATGTTATCACGTTAGGTAAAATTGGTTTAAGCCCTTCGCTCACAAATGCCTGGAGCACGTGACTTTCGATTGGGAGCCGTATGCCGGCTTTTCCCATTAGACGGCCTGACGAGCCAGCTACACATACAGCAATTTTATTTGCGGAAATGTTACCGCGAGCAGTCTCCACACCAACGCACCTTCCTTCTTTAATGATAAATCCGGTGACTTCACAATTCTCAATGATATCGACCCCTAATGAATCGCTGCCACGCGCATATCCCCATGCGACCGCATCGTGCCGCACTGTTCCTCCACGTGGTTGTAACAATCCCCCTTTTATTGGAAAGCGGGAATTTTCGTAGTCGAGGAATGGACACAAATTGCGAATGCCTCTCTCGTCCAGTAACACAGCGTCAGCACCTGCTATGCACATGGCATTTCCCCGCCGGACAAAGCTGTCACGTTGTGCATCTGAATGAAAAAGATTAACGACTCCTCGTTGGGAAACCATTGCGTTGTAGTTAAGAGTTTGTTCGAGATTTTCCCATAGTTTCATTGAGAGTTCGTAAAATGGTTCGTTACCTGGTAGTAGATAGTTTGAACGGATTATTGTTGTATTACGGCCCACGTTTCCTGATCCCAGGTGGCTTTTTTCAAGTACGGCTATATTTTTCATCCCATACTCAGTGGTAAGATAGTAGGCAGTAGCTAGACCGTGGCCGCCTCCACCGATAACTATAGTTTCGTAGTGGGATTTAGGCTCTGGTTTATGCCATACAGGGGCCCACTCTTTTTTACCGGTAAGTGCTTGCTTAAGTATATTCCATCCTGAATATTTCATTCTCCGCAGCCTCTTTTTCGTAGGGGAAAGATATACTTTATTTAAGAACACATCCACCTTTGTTTATTAGAATGAAATTTTGAGAACGGATACCGTTAATGAGAGTGCCACAGCATTATTTGATAAAAACTTGAGTGGAATTTTTCTATGAGCCAACATGTTATAGTCCGACGTCAAAAGCTATCGAGAGAGTAATACTATGGAAAAACAGAAAGTGAAAACGGCTGAAGATGCACGCGAAATTGTGGCACAACGTGGTCTTGATTACGTTAAAGTAGGTTTGTTCGATATTGATGGTATAATGCGTGGAAAATACATGAGTTGTGAAAAATTCATTTCTACGCTCGAAAATGGATTTGGTTTTTGCGACGTTGTCTTAGGTTGGGATTCCTATGATCAGCTCTACGACAATGTTTCGATTACTGGTTGGCATACTGGCTATCCAGACGCGACCGTCAGAATTATTCCAGAAACATGTCGCGAAATCCCAATGGAAGAAGGTATGTTATTATTCCTTGCTGAGTTTAGCGGTAAGTACGAGAGCGTATGTCCTCGCGCAGCACTTCGACGGGTTCTAGAAAAAGCGGGCCGAATGGGGTTTAAGGTCAAAGCGGGGTTTGAGTATGAATTTTTTGTTTTTGATGAGACACCTACGAGTATTAGAGAAAAAAACTACCGCAACCTAACACCACTACAACCAGGATTTTTCGGTTATTCAGTATTACGTAACTCTGTGGAAAGTGAATTTTATGGTGGGCTATTAAATGCATGTAAGAAGATGGACTTGACACTTGAGGGATTACATGAAGAGACAGGTCCCGGCGCTTTGGAGGCGGCAATTTCTGCTGGCTACGGTGTTTCTGTTGCAGATAAGGCAGCACTTTTTAAAACTTTTACGAAAGTAATTGCACAGAAAAATGGAAAGTTAGCCACATTTATGGCGAAATGGTCGCCTGATTGGCCAGGGCTAGGTGGTCATATCCACATTTCGCTAGTTCATGATGATGGTTCTAGTGCTTTTTATGATTCAAGTGCTCCGGATGGAATGTCCGATTTAATGCGTACATTCGTCGGTGGACAGTTGAAACTGATGCCTGAGATGTTAGCGACAGTCGCCCCTACCGTGAATTCGTTCACGCGTCTGATTCCCGGTTTCTGGGCTCCAACGGCTGCATCTTGGGGCATTGATAATAGGACATGTGCTCTCCGCGTAATTCCGGGATCAGAGAAATCTCAAAGGGTTGAGTACCGCATCGCTGCTGCAGATGCTAATCCTTATATTGCTCTCGCTTCAGCTGTAGGTGCTGGCCTATGGGGTATTGAAAATTCAATTACACTAGATGCACCAATTAAGGGTAATGCCTATGACAAAACCCCTACGAAACGGTCACAACTCCCAGCATCTTTAGCCGAAGCAGCGGACCGATTGCGTGCGTCAATGCCGGCACGTAAGATTTTTGGTGATAGCTTCATTGAGCACTATTCGGCCAGCCGTGAGTGGGAAGACCGTGAATTTCGCAAACATATAACAGACTGGGAGATGGAACGTTATTTTGAAATTATTTGAGTGGTAAAATTTTCTATTAAGAAAAAGAGAATAAGTCTTTAAATTGGGATCAAATGGACCAGCAGTCCTCAATTTAATATCTAGTAAATATGCAAATTTTTGTTTGGGGCGAGTGAACCTATTTACCAATTTATCGATTTGTCTTTTTAGATTGATAGGAAATGGGAAAGGCGGTTTCTGGCGAATATCTATCAAAACTTTCCAAATATTGATCATTGCATTGTTTTTGCAGTGGTGATCCTGAAATCACTGCAGAAACGCACTTATAATTTTTTAGGAAAGCATTAGTCACTGTGTTTTCTTCAATTGCAATGGCGACTACACCAGCAATTATCCCAGCCTGTCGTTTCACTAGTTCAATAGCGCCGGTCATGGTGCCTCCGGTTTCTATCCATTGGTCAACAAGTAGTACTCTAGTACCGGATTGAAAGGCAGGCTTACGCATTTCCATCTGTTGCACTCGGCCGGAATAGTTGACAAAGGATACTACGTCAGTTTCGACACACAGTTTTCCTGCCTTTCGTATCGGAAGAAAGCCTATACCCAAGCGCGCAGCGAGTGCTGCGCCAAGAACAAAGCCCATCGCATCTATGCCAGCTACCACGTCCGCTTGTACATCGCCAAGGTCTTCCAGCAAATCATTTAATAGATCGTGAAATGCATCACCATTGATGTAAATAGATGTTGGATCAAGCCATGCAAACTTATCGCCTTTTGTATTTGGGGCCATTATGTGGAGGTACCACTTATCACCGTGGATTTGAGGGGGGGTTTTTTGCTTAGCCATTGTTATGTGGCTCCATTTGTTGTGTAACCTCTATTAGCCGACCTAATTTTTTTGGGTCAATGTAATAGAAATCATTGGTTCTATTGATACCTGTAGCGACCATAAAACAATCAACTTTTTTGTATGTTTTAGCATTATTAGGTGTGATCCCAGAAGCCAGAGCAAGCGTGTGTTCGCCGACTCCACGTCGAAAAGCATCAATCTTGTCGTGATTAGCCTCTTCACCCGTGGCTACTCCTGATGTTGTGACGACGTCCATGTGTTGTATCGCATGGCGTGCAGCAGTCTCCATTTTTTTTGATGCAACGGCGCGCTGTTTTTTGAAAGCTGTCCCTCCAAAATATAAACCATTCCAACCTGGGTCACGACGAACCATATTTATTTCAATCGCCTCTGATTGATTGTCCATTCGTTCATCGATACGGGCATCATCTGCCCAATATGCATCTATCTGGCAGCCCTCTGTTGCTAATTTGCCGAGAATGGGAAAAGCATCGCGTCCTGTAACGGCTAGAAAATTAATGCCTAACCAAATATCGGGAAAGCGTTCACGAGTAGCACGTATAATGGGCAGGAAGGTCTTAATTCCATAGTCGTGGTTGATTAAAAATACTCCAGCTGCTCCCTCTGTAAGCGCAGCTGCGATATTAGTTTTGACCTGGACTTGATCTGCCACGTGGATTACTGGCGTCACAATAGGTCCTGGTACTTTAAAGAGACGATGAAATTTCTCGTGATGCATATTTTCTAACCAGAAAAGTGACAGACCCATTAGAAGTTTTATAACCCGGTGGAATCAGTTTGTTTGAGAAATTAAATATTGTTGGCCAATTAATTGATTTGATGATTATCCTCTAAATAGAGCTATTAATCACGTTTATCATAAAAAGTTTTATTTGAGTTCACAGGTTAATTGTATGTAAATTTTGTAGCTTCGTTCAAATTTGCCAATAAGGCTTGAATCAGATTTCCAAGGAGGGTGTGATAATGTACCCTCATGCAAATAAAACAGTGTCTTGATATATTTGATATGGTTTAACCGGAAATGTGGATAAAAAAATTGAGGGTTGGGCTGGCTGATAAAAAGTGTTTGGCCAATAAGAAATTCAAATCATCAGGAAATATAGGAAATAGGAGAATACAGGGAGATGTCTAAACTTCGAGAAAAAACCAACGTGGGTAAAGTAAGTAGGCGCCAAGTATTAAAATATTCTGGGGCTGCGACACTGTCTATGCCATTCATTGGACGTGCTTGGGCTAGTACAACCGAGATTAATATGTTGGCTTGGTACGGTCATGGTGAAAAGGATATTGTAGGTGCTTTCGAACAAGCGAATAACGTGAAATTTAAGCCTAAGTATTATGCGGGGGGGGACAATATGCTGGCACTTATCGCTCAGTCTCCACCTGGTACATATGATGTTATATTATCGGATGCTGAGTTTGTTCAGCAGCTAAATGCTGCCGGATATATTGAACCACTGGATTCTAATGATTATCCGTTTGACGATATGTTACATGAGGATTTTACTAAATTTCCGGGCCACTGGTCGGGTAACACCCTTTATTCAATGATGGTACGTTTTGGGCATCTTGGGGTTTCCTATAATCGAAAGCATATTTCGGATGAAGAGGCGAAAAGCTATAAGTGTTTTTGGAAACCAAGTGTTAAAGGAAAGGTAGGTCATTTCGACTGGCATTTACCATCTTTGGGCATGATAAGCCTTTATAATGGAAATGGCGCGAAGCTCTGGGACCTTAATGATGGAGCTTGGAAGGCCGTCCAGAAAACTACCATGAGTTTGCGTCCGCAAGTTGGTGGTTTTTTTGATTATGGTGGGACCTTTAATTCGTTAAAGAACGGTGAAATGGTGGCGATGTGTGGTATTGGAGATTGGATTACTGGCGTTTTAGAAAAAGATGGGGCTCCCGTTGCATCTGTGGTTCCGAAGGAAGGTGGTATCCAGTGGACCGAGTCGTATTGTATTGGTAAAGGTTCGTCTAAGGCTGATATTGTGAAAAAATTCATTAAATATATGCTTTCGCCTGAAGGGCAGGTTAAATCGGCGCAAATGGCCGCATACCCGGGTTTCTGTATCACGAAGGCGGGGCGTGCAAAGCTTAATGCAGTTGATGCAAAAGAAGCAGCTAGAACCGGGCAGACTGGTGGCACTGCAAATGATCCTATCACGCTTATTAAGGAAGGACGGATTCATTATAGAAATATTCCAGTTCAGCAAGACCTGGGAGATTGGAATGATTTTTGGTCCGAATATAAGAACGCTTAATAAATAGAATTTGAAGTTAAAATCACTTGCGTCCGGCTGGCTGCCGAGCCGGTTCGGACGTAGGTTTTTTTGAGGGTAAAATGTCAAAATCACATGAGTGGCAAAGGCTTTGTGGCGGAAAAGCATTTGAAGTGGCCTGGCGAATTCCGTTAATCGCTTGGCAGGCTGTGTTTTTTATCGGTCCGTTACTATTTATGATCATTATATCGTTTTTCCTAGTGAAGAATTATAGGATGATCGAGGCGTTCGAATTTGTTAATTGGTTTAAAATGTTGCAACGGGCAACGTTCTGGGACAGTTTCGGTTATACTCTTCTCTTAGCTTCACTATCGACAGTTTTGGTCAGCATAATAGCTTTCCCAGCATCGTATGGTCTTGCGTTTAGGGTATCTTCTGAGGGGCGAAGGTGGGCAATTTTTCTCTTAATTGTACCGTTTTTTACCAGCTATCTAGTACGTATTTTTTCCTGGTACGTAGTCTTAGCGGAGGCTGGCCCGCTCAATGCGGTTTTTGGGTTTATTGGATTGGGGCCATATACAATGCTGAATACAGCGTTTGGTAGTGTTGTTGGTTATATGACATTGACATTGCCGCTGGTAATCATTTTGCAGACTATCTCCTTAAGTAATATTGACAGGCGGTGCATCGAAGCGGCTTACAATTTGGGTTGTGGGGTTGTGCGTGTTATTTTGGAAGTAATTGTACCAATGGCGAGAACAGGACTTATCGTCGCTGCACTTTTTTGCTTTATTCTAAGTTTTGGCGACTTTGTTAGCCCGTATTATCTTGGTGGTTCTAAGCCACCAACATTGCCAATTCTTATTATTGATACCACAAAATCTGGGCAGCAATGGCCTCGCGCAGCAGTAATCGCGGTTATGATGATGTTAACACTCTTTTCTATTGCTTTCAGCGCAATTTGGTATGCGTACCGAAAACGGGTAGCTTCCTAATGGACCCGCGGCCAATTACAAAATGGATGTTCTATGGCTACATTGCGATAGTATTTAGCTTTATTTTCTTGCCGATTATCGCTAGCGTTGTGTTTTCTTTTAATTCTCAGCGTTTCCCGACAGTACCGCTTGGTACTTTTTCAACGGTTTGGTACGAAACTATCCTTACTGACTCGGATGTATGGGATGCTGCAAAGACAAGTATCATCGTAGCCTTATGCACGTCAGTAATTGCGACGTTCATAGGTTTTTGTACCGCTTATGCTGACTATAGGTACAGATTTTTTGGCAAAAGCGGATTTTTAGCGTTAGCGTTACTGCCCCCGACGATCCCACTTATTATCATGGCTTTAGCAATGCTCGCATGGTTCGCCCGAATGGGTATTTCGGGACAGGTATGGTCTGTCATAGCCGCTCACACGGTGCTTACTATACCGTTCGCAATGGCTATAATACGTTTGCGTTTGAATGATATTGACCCGCAACTTGAGGCAGCTGCATGGAACCTTGGTGCTACTGAATGGGTAGCTGTGCGGAATATAATCCTACCTTTTAGTAAGCCGGCGATCATTGCATCTCTTTGCCTTACAGCGGCGGTTTCATTTGATGAATTTGCAGTTGCCTGGTTTGTAGCGGGCTTAAATAAGACAATTCCAGTGCTAATAATGGAAATTGTTACAGGAAATATAGATCCACAAGTGAATGCAATTGGAAGTTTTGTTTTTTTAACATCTATGACACTTGTCGTCCTTGCTCAATTACTGTTGATGAAACGACTTGGAAGAAAATGGCGAGGTAGATGAGTCAGCCTATAGTACAATTTCTGGATGTTACAAAACGGTTCGGTGATTTTGTTGCTGTAAAAAACCTTAATCTCGATATTTACCCCGGAGAGTTTGTTGCCATTATGGGGCCTTCCGGTTGTGGGAAAACCACTACACTACGAATGCTTGCCGGTCTGGAAGTACCAAGTGACGGTGATATTTTTCTTGATGGGGAAATAATGAATGAGGTTAGTCCGCATGAGCGCGATACGCCCCTAGTCTGGCAATCACTAGCATTGTTCCCCTTTCTCAATGTGCGAGAGAATGTAGAATTTGGTCTAAAAATGCGAGGGATTCAAGCGGATGAGCGGTGCCTTCGTGCGGCGAAATGGCTGGAACGAATGGAAATTAAGGCATTTTCAGAACGTAATGTTGATTCGTTATCTGGAGGTCAGCGTCAACGTGTAGCACTTGCTCGTGCATTAGTGATTGAGCCAAAGATACTCCTTTTGGATGAGCCACTTTCTGCTCTTGATGCACACTTGGTTATTCGTATGCAACAGGTGCTCACCCGTCTTCAAAGAGAACTTGGTATTACTTTTGTTTATGTAACCCATTCGCAGTCTGAAGCGTTCGCTATGGCGGATAGAGTGGTTATAATGGGTGATGGCGAAATAGCGCAAGTGGGAAGGCCTAGAGATATTTACCGTGAGCCGGGAAATAGGTTCGTGGCGGAGTTTGTTGGCCGAAATAACATCGTTACTGGAAAAATAGAGTCTGTGGCTCAAAATACTGCGGCTATTAGTACTTCTATGGGAGTTTTTACAGTTACTGTTACGGAGGATCAGAGAATACAAGTTGGTATCGATGCTACCTTCGTTATTGCGGCTGATCTGGTTAGGCTTACAAATACGAAGCCCGAGGCGGATAACGTAATAGCATGTTCTCTTATATCTGAAGAATTTGTTGGTTCGGTTGTGACGTTGTTCCTTGAGAGCGTGGATGGACACGAGTTTAAAGTCCAGCTACAGGAGCGTTATCTTGCAGAAATAGACCTTAAAAGCGATGGTTCTCTTTTTCTCAGTTGGCCATCGGCAAGCGCTCACCTTTTACCGGTATAAAGTGTACAAGATGGAAATATAGATATGATAGAAAATCCCATTCCATGGCCTAACGGAGCACAATGCGCTTGTGCTATTACCTTTGATATTGATGCGGATAGCCTAATCCACGTTTCGCGTCCCAATGACTCCTATCAACGTCTTTACCCTACAAGTATGGGACGATATGGGCCGACCGTTGCTATTCCGAGAATTTTAGAGACTTATCGGCGGCTTGGAATTAAGCAATCGTTTTTTGTTCCAGGCTGGTGTCTTGAGAATTATTCGTCAGTAATGGAGAAAATTTTATTAGAAGGACACGAAATAGGACATCACGGATGGATCCATGAGGATCCTACTAATACGCTTGGTCAAGTTCAGCGCGAAGCTTTTGAGAAAGCGCTTGAAACGCATAAACGGATCTGTGGTGTCTCACCTCGTGGATATCGTGCGCCGGTTTACAATGTTACGCCACAAGTAATTGATCTACTTATTGAGAATGGCTTTATATATGAGTCATCCTTAATGGGTGATGATATACCCTATGTTTTGAAAACAGACGGAGGGCAATTATTTGAGATTCCTGTTCACTGGGGTTGTGATGATTGGCCACCGTTCGCACATTATGAAGAAATTGGATACATGATGCCAGTGCGTGCGCCATCCGAGGGTCTTAAGGGGTTTTGGGAGGAGTTTGACGCTCAATATGAAGCGGGTGGCTTTTTTATGTTGATTGTGCATCCATTTTTAACCGGGCGTCTTGCTCGTTGGCGCATAGTGGAGCAATGGCTTGAGGAAACAATAGCTTCAAAAAGAGTTTGGTTCGCACCTCTTGATGAAATCGTCGGACACGTCCAACGGCTGATGGACGAGGGTGTGTATAATCCCAGAGTTGATAAGCTTCCGTACTATTCTGGACCTGTTGAAATTTAAAAAGAATGTTCTCCCATGATTGAACTGAGTGAAGTAGACAAGAAATTTTTGGATATTGCATACCAAGAGGCCTTTGAGGGTTTTGAAGAAGGTGGCTGTCCAATAGGTAGTAGTCTTGCAGAGGGTGAGCGTTTGATCGCTCGAGGTAGAAATCAGCGTGTGCAGGAAGGAGACCCTATCGCGCATGGGGAAATGGATTGCTTACGTAAAGCGGGAAGGCAAAGGTCATATCGACGGATGACACTATATACGTCATTGAGCCCGTGCATGATGTGTACGGGTGCAATCATCCAATTTGGTATTCCAAGGGTCGTTATTGGTGAGAATGATACGTTTCCTGGCAACCCAGAATTCTTGAAAGAAAGAGGCGTAGAAGTTGTTATTGCAGAAGACGAACGATGTAGGAATTTGATGCGCCGTTTTATTGCGGAGAAACCTGATTTATGGGCAGAAGATATAGCGGAAGAGTAACGAGCTTCAAACAAGACTAGATGTTATAGTTTAAGTAGTTGTAACGCGAGGAAAACGGATATTTTACAGGGCGTCACTTGGTGCCGTACATTCGATCTCCGGCATCGCCGAGACCCGGCAGAATATAGCCGTGGTCATTTAACTTGCGATCAATGGCTGCGGTATAGATAGTAACGTCAGGGTGAGAGTCCGAAAAAGCTTCTATCCCCTCGGGCGCAGCTAAGAGACAAACAAATTTTATACGTTTTGCGCCTGCATCTTTGATTCGTTGCACGGCGGCGGCGGCCGAATTTCCAGTCGCTAACATGGGGTCAACGGCGATACACAGTCGATCTTCTATTTTTTCCGGTAGCTTCAAATAGTATTCTACAGGGATTAAGGTTTTAGGGTCACGGTAGAGACCAACATGTCCAACCCTGGCAGGGGGTACCAAGTCGAGCATACCATCTAATAGACCGTTCCCGGCACGGAGAATTGAAATAAAACAAAGTTTTTTCCCTTCTAATTTTGGGGCGGACATAGTTTCGAGTGGGGTACGAATATCGACAAGCTCAGTTTCTAAATCGCGGCAGACTTCATAAGCGAGAAGCAGACTTATCTCACGTAAAAGCTGTCGAAACTTTGAGGTTGGGGTCGTCAGATCACGCATAATAGATAGCTTGTGTTGGATTAATGGATGATCGACTAATATGGCTTTTAGCTTCGTCATTTCTTCATTCCTTTTTTATGTTTTGTTTCAAAAGACTGTCCCGTCGCTGTCGATAATAAATGGAGGCTCTCCATTATCGCGGATCTCATTTGCGAGACGTCTCCCAGCGGCCCAAGTGCCTCCCTGTAAAATACTCGCCATAGGTAGAGTGTTTTTGTTTTTACCGCTTTCTACGCGAATTAAATTAGCTATCTTATCTAAAAGAACGATGGTGAGAGCACGCCATTCGACGACTATTTCGCTGTCTGGAGCGTGTGATTTAGTTATCAGGTCCGGATCTTTTAAATTCAACACACCTGTATCAATAAAAAGCCCACCGTTACGATATTCTGCAAGGCCCGTCAGTGCATCTAGGTCCGTGATGTTTAAGTTTGCCCCCTCCAGCGGCTCTATTAGAGAATACGTCATCCACTGAGATAGCTTATGGAAGGGTATCATTTTGTCGGTTTCATTATTTATTCGTATCAAAGAGTGATAGCCAATATCTCCGATGCAAGTATCGCCCACCCATTTCCCATTTGGCCATATTTCGCCGAGATTATGCAATAGAACCAACAGTATTTCGCGGGCTGGAATATTGCTGTTTCTTGCTTTTGATTTTAAATGGTCAAAGAGATTTCCTGGACGTGCATCAATTCCGTAACCAAAAACTTCGGGATGCTGCCGTAATGCCTCGCCAAGTTTTACAAGCAATTTGGTCCGTTGGGGAAGCCCGATCAATGAATTTTCGTCTTTTATCTGCAGTGCTGTAGCCAAGGATTGGCATTTTAGACTTTCTAGAGACTTAGCGTCAGCTCTCAGGGGGTCGTCTCGGCCATCAGCGCTCAGTATACCAGATTCAAATAGTCTAAGACTTGCCAGTGCTAGACCCTCAGACCGACCTAGATTGAGCCCGGTAGTGGTATCATAGTATGTCCATTTAGGACCCGCTCCCGCATCAAGTAGTACGGAAATGACAGCTAAATCAATTCGCGCTCGTGCAATCTCTTCTCTAGTGAGGTGTCGGTGTTTTTCAACGACGGTTGCCCATAAATCTGTATTATTGAGTTCAAAATGACGCCAACGGCTGTGAAAAGGCACTACACCATTTGGATAATTATTTTTTATTTCGTTTATTACGCAGAAAACGGTTCTTTCAAGGGCATTAAGATTCAGGTCAAAGTACTTTAATTCTCCAACTTCCGCGGCCTTGAATAGCTGGCCGCAACGTTCCCGGACAGCCTCTGGTGTCATCAGCATTTGAACCGCGTGCGACACGGTTTGTTTTATCATTTAACGAAATTCCGGCCTTTAATGGTACGAAGTTCAATTTCGTCTTTCGCTTCGGCATTAGTAAAATAACCGGCAGCTTTTTTTGCCTCCATTTCCACATGGGCGTCATCGGGGATTAGTTCGTCCGGGATATCTAGTCGCTCTCCGATTTCAATACCTTGAGACGATAAGGCATTATATTTCATATCGCTCATTGAAGCGAAGCGGTCAATCCGTGTGATGCCAAGCCAGTGGAATATATCGGGCATGAGTTCTTGAAAACGGGCATCTTGCACTCCAGCGACGCATTCGGTTCGCTCGAAATACTTGGCTGCGGTATCGCCTCCCTCTTGTCGTTTACGTGCGTTGTACACTAAAAATTTTGTAACTTCGCCAAGCGCTCTTCCTTCTTTACGATTATAAACTACTATGCCGGTTCATCCCGATTGAGCCATTTCGACGCAGATTTCGATACCATGGGTCAGGTAGGGGCGGCAGGTGCATATATCTGAGCCAAAAACATCTGAACCATTGCACTCGTCATGAACTCGGCAGGCCAGGGCCGTTTTTCGATTCGATAGCCCAGCAATATCACCAAAGATATAGGCAGTTATACCGCCAATTGGTGGCAAAAAGACTTCAAGGTCAGAACGAGTTACCAGCTCGGGGTACATGCCGCCAGTCTGCTCAAACAACACGCGCCGAAAGTCATGTTGGTCCACATTGAAGCGATGGGCAATGCCCGGGAGGTGCCACACCGGGTCGATAGCGATTTTGGTTACACAAACGTCCCCACTATCCAAGAGTATTTCGCCGTCTGGAGCTAAACGTTTATTCCGGATTGCATCATGAATTTCGTGCAAGGTCAGTCTAGCCTGGGTTAAAGCGATGGTTGGGCGAATATCTATACCATCGTTTATCTGGGCACTAAATTCGTTAACTACGTTGTGACCCCAAGGGTCGAGTGAGACTATCTTGTCGGGTTCGAACCATTGATCAAAAGGTCCAATCGAAGTAATGGGTGACGTATTACTTAAATCCGGAAAGTGAGACGGATCTAGTCTACCGGCTGCGACCGAAAGCGCGCGGTATACAGAGTAACTTCCAGAATGCGTCCCGATAGCATTCTTCATCGATGGGTTTGTTAGGGTGCCGATTATGGGACCTCGCGCATGTGCTGATTTAGCTCCCCAGTTGACTGGCAATAGCCAGTTGGAGCCATGTTGCGAATGGGAGGTTAATACGATATGACGTGGGCTCGACATGAGAGGCCTCTCTTAATATTGGTTGTCTATTCGATTCTGGCCTAGCTTTTTAGGGATCACCATTTGAACCGCTAGTACCCGAAGCGATGATAAAAGCAAAAAGTAGGCATTATTGGTATGAAAATCTTTAAAACGAAGTTTAAAATAAAAAATATTAGAGAGAGTTTAAATCCGGGTCTTGTTTTACGGAATTTACCGCCCCATGGCGTAACCTTGCATGAATCTTGGGTTGGCGCCGGCTAATAGAAGTTGGCTTTCTTTTGCACAGGCCGAAACGCGACCTAAGGCCCAGTCGTCTTCGACGTAAAGCCGATGTCCGCGCCGTTCTAATTCATCAAGCGTTATTTCAGGGAAACGCCCCTCGATTTTCAGGCCGGCTGGATCCCATTCCCGCGGATAGAAAGAGCTAGGGCAATGGGTTGAGTGAAAGTTTGGCGCATCAATAGCGGCTTGCAAATTCATACCATGATGGATGTAGCGCAGGAAGGTATGTAGTGACCATTGATCTTGTTGATCACCGCCGGGAGTTCCAAAGGCAATATG
>PBLS01000061.1 GCA_002721825.1 Magnetovibrio sp. | reverse complement strand
TACCATAAATCTTAATTTGGTTATATTATAAAATTAATCATGAAATGCCAGATGTAATTGTGCGCTCTTTTTGAAAGCATTCTTGGTTAGATTCATTTATGAAGAAATACGCGTTCGTTGCGCTAAATACTGATATATCAGTAGGTCTCGCATTAGCCTTATTGGCTGTGACGGCCTTTAGCTTAACCTTACCGATGACCCGGCTCGCTGTTGCTGACCTTGGTGCCTTATCGGTTGCTATTTGGCGTGCTTTGATAGCAAGTTTTACTGCGCTCGTATTACTCTTGTTGTTTCGGCCGATGCGGCCCAGAGGACGCCAATGGTGGCAACTTGCCGCATGTGCATTCGGTACCGTTTTTGGATTCCCAGTCTTTACGACGTTGGCGATGGATACAGTTTCCGCATCTCATGGTGCTGTGGTTGTCGCATTGCTGCCTATTGCTACAACAGTTGCAGGCGTAGTTATAAGTAACGAAAGGCCTAGCCGTAGTTTCTGGTTAGCAGCCAGCTTTGGAACAGTTTTAACACTTGTATTTGTTTGGCGCCAAGTTGATGGAGGGATAGCATTTGGTCATATTTACTTGATGCTTGCCGTCATTACCGCAGGTATTGGTTACGCATATGGTGGGGTTTTAGCGCTTCATATTGAGGGGTGGGTAGTTGCGTGTTGGAGTCTCGTTGCATCGTTACCTGTTCTAAGCGTACTAGCGATATTTGTGCCCTCTCCCAACTGGAATGCAGGAGCTACCGTAGTCAGTGCGTTATTCTATTTAGCGTTGATTTCCCAGCTTGGTGGATTTTTTGCCTGGTATCGTGCGATGGCGCTTGTGGGGATAGGGAGAGCTTCACAAGTACAACTCTTACAGGTATTTCTTACGGTTGGATTTGCGGTCGTGCTATTACGCGAAAGGTGGGATGTGGAAGTAGTCGTATTTGGGGCTTTGGTTGTAATGACGGTTTGGTTGACAACGCGATTAAAAATTCACTTTAGATAGCTGGAAAACTGGCGGTAATAGAAACAAAATCTTATAAAAGCCCTACTTCTTTCTATTGATTGAGAGTTAAACTTTTATTCTACTGGCCAAAGACGAATTAAGGTGATTTCCGAGGGCACCCCGAATCGTTTCGGTGGCCCCCAATATCCGGTCCCCCGGCTTATATAGAGCCAGAGTTTACCATGCTGGTGGAGCCCTGCGGTGTAAGGTTGTTGCAGGCGAACGAAAAAATTCCACGGCCAGAATTGACCGCCGTGCGTGTGTCCGGAAATTTGGAGGTCAAAACCGGCCTTGGCTGCCTGGGCTACAGATCGAGGTTGGTGGGCAAGTAAGACCTTGGGAGCCTTGTCGGGACATCCGTTGAGTGCTTTGAGTGGATCACTTCCATGTAACTTGGCACTAGTTTCAGATGGGTCACGATTTGTGGCGCTATAATCGTTTACACCAGCGACAATGAGTTGCCCACCTTTGTGATCGACAACAATGTGCTCATTTAATAAGGGGATGATTCCAAGGCGCTGGAATTCGGTTATCCATTCCTCTGCACCGGAATAGTACTCATGGTTTCCAGTGACTAGATAACAGCCATGTGTGGCTGTTAACTCTGCAAGGCAGCTTGTGTGTTGCTTAAGCCGTTCAACTGTACCATCTACGACATCCCCTGTAATCGCAATTAAATCAGCATTAAGACCATTTACTCTATTGACTATAGCCTGCACGTAACCACCCTTAATTGTCGAACCTACGTGAATATCTGTAATCTGAGCGATGGAAAATCCTGTTAGTGGTTTAGGAAGTTTTTTTATTCGAATATTTACGTGTCGTACCTTTGCTGTTCGTCTGGCATTAATGAAGCCGATAGCTGTAATCAAGAGAGTAACCGTAAGCACAGTCACTGCACTTTCACTTCGCCAAGCCTCTAAAGCTGGCACGAAAAAGACGAGATCGCGAATGATTGTTAAGATCAACAGGGTGGAGACCCCTCCCATCAATATGCTACCCAACCAAACCATTAGATCTACAATTTTTGGGTTGTTGATGAATCGGCGAGCCATAGTGCCGTAAGGTACTAAAATGCTAGAGAGAGCTATAAGAAGTGTTGCAGTAATTAAACCTGCTGTTCCAATTGGTAAGTCCGGTAGAAGGCTATAACCGATATACAGGTGTACAAATATGCATATTTTAAAGGCTTTGTTTGCAAATCGACGCGTGCGCGCCTTGCTAGGGGCATCGCCAGGGCACGGCAGAGGCTGTTGTATTGAAGAGGCCTTCGTAGTCATTGAAGAAAAGTGACTTTAACCAAAAATTTTTTCAACTTAAATTTTGCTCCCTCCGATGAAAACGGTGATACTGTAACGAAACAACCCCGTCTTTGAATGACTAAGCAATATGTTGCAATGTGAAAATATAAAATTGGGTGTTATAGGCATGCGACAAGGGCTTAGAATGCTATGCTAGAAAAAGACGTTTTATTTTTAGTTGCAAAGGGGGTACAAATTCGCCGCCTTTTCCTTGTATTTAGCCGTCAATTGTAATTTTAGAGATAGGTGAGCCCCAAGGACATTAAGAGGTGCAAACAAATGGATGGGTGGCCGAGTGGCTGAAGGCGCGCCCCTGCTAAGGGTGTATACGGGAGACCGTATCGTGGGTTCGAATCCCACCCCATCCGCCACCAGCAATGCACAGGGGCTATGCATATTACCGAAATGCCAGCGCTGTTGGATTAGTGCATGGGAAGAGATCAATATGACGGAGAATATAGGTACAGAGAGGGAGGGATCACAGCAGTATAATGCTGTAACCGATCTTCTTGACGCTCATCTTGATGGTGATCGAGGTGACAAATGTGCCTTCATAGACCGTGGTGGAGAACATACCTATTCTGAATTAGCGCAAAAGGTCAATCGGTTCGGCAATGCATTGAAGAGACTGGGAGTACGGAGGGAAGAGCGCGTAGCTTGTTGTCTCATCGATACTATTGATTTTCCGTCGGTGATGCTTGCCTGCATGAAAATTGGCGCCGTGCCAGTTATGATCAATACGCTACTCACTAGTGAGACCTACAAATTCATCATCGGTGACTGCCGTGCCCGCTTTGTGATCGTAAGTTCGGAACTTTATTCTAACTTTGAGAAGATATTCGAAGGATCTGATGATATTGAATGCGTGATAATCTCCGGAGCGAAAACATACGATAATCGACCGTTGGTGGAAGACCTTATATTGGGTGCAGAAGATAGCCTGGAGCCGGCAAGAACTACTGTTGATGACGTTGCATTCTGGCTTTACTCATCAGGTTCCACAGGACAGCCTAAAGGGGTCAAGCATTTGCATTCATCGATGATGAATACAGCTAAGCTTTACGGCCAGCCGGTATTGGGAATCCGCCATGATGATGTTGTGTTTTCGGCTGCCAAGCTTTTTTTTGCCTATGGACTTGGGAATGCGATGAGCTTTCCCATGTCAGTTGGTGCAACAACAATCCTGTTTGATGGGCGCCCGACACCCGAGGCGATCATGGATATTTTAGTTAAATACAAGCCGACGGTATTTTATGGTGTGCCAACTCTTTATGCTGCTATTCTAGCCAACCCAACATTTAATCGTGATAGTGGGTCACCTCAACTCCGTATTGCAGTGTCCGCTGGGGAGCCCCTTCCTGCTGACCTTGGTGAAAAATGGGAAGAGCGTTTTGCGTGTGCGGTTCTGGATGGTGTGGGATCGACTGAAATGCTCCACATATACGTTTCTAACAGTGAAACAAATCTAATTTACGGCACATCTGGTAAGCCAGTGCCCGGGTATGAAATTCGCCTTGTTGATGAGCTCGGGAACGATGTCCGAGATGGTGAAATAGGTGAGATGTTGGTCAAGGGAATTACAATGGCTGAAGGCTATTGGAATCGGCGAGAAAAGTCGCTTTCTACTTTTATCGGCCCATGGATGTGGACCGGGGATAAGTATATACGTCGTGACGATGGGTTTTATCAATATGCTGGGCGTACTGATGATATGTTCAAATCGGGTGGAAACTGGGTGTCTCCATTCGATGTTGAATCGGCTCTGGGGACGCACTCAGATGTCCTAGAAGCAGGTGTGGTCCCTCACGAGGACGGATCCGGTAACTTAAAGCCTATGGCCTTTGTTGTTCTGAAGGAGGGAGTGCATGCATCTGCGGGTCTTTCTGAAGCATTGAAAGCACACGTGAGAGAGCGCATCGAAATCTGGAAGTACCCTCGCTGGGTTCAATTTGTCGATGAATTACCAAAGACAGCAACTGGTAAAATTCAACGGTTTAAATTACGTGAATTCAATCAAGGTGATAACAGTAGATGAAGCAAATTGAGTTTGAGACGAACCCTAAAAATTATCAACACTGGACTTATGAAATTATTGACGATGTTGCTTACCTTAGCATGAGTGTGAACGCAAACGCTGCTCTGTTTGAAGGTTATGAACTAAAGATGAATTCTTATGATCTTGGTGTAGACATTGAACTTTACGACGCAGTTCAACGTTTGCGTTTCGAACATCCAGAAGTGCGCGTTGTAGTTCTTGGCTCTGCTTTGGATCGTATGTTTTGCGCTGGTGCGAATATTAAGATGCTGGGTGGAGCCAGCCATTCGCATAAGGTAAATTTTTGTAAATTTACTAACGAGACACGCAATGCAATGGAAGATGCATCAGAAAATTCTGGGCAGAGATACATTGCGGCGATTAATGGAACGGCGGCGGGCGGGGGATATGAGCTAGCGCTTGCTACCGATTATATTTTGTTAGTCGACGATGGTAATGCAGCCGTGTCGTTACCGGAAGTTCCGTTGTTAGCAGTTCTTCCTGGCACCGGAGGACTTACCCGTTTGATTGACAAACGTAGAGTTCGTCGCGACCTTGCCGATATTTTTTGCACAACTGAAGAGGGTATTCGTGGCAAGAGGGCGGTTGACTGGCGTTTGGTAGATGAGACTGTGGCATCTTCAAAGTTCGAGACCCGCTTGGCGGATATAACCAGTGAAATGGCTGTGGAGTCCGATAGGCCAATCAATGTTAAGGGTATTTGGCTTTCACCACTTGAGCGAACTATTACAGAAGAAGGACTTCAGTATCCTCTAGTCACACTGGAGATAAAGCGCCAGCAATCTATTGCGATCATCACAATTAAGGGACCTAATTCAGAGCCACCCGAAGATACAGAGGGTATAAGGGCTGAGGGAGCTGACTTTTGGCCTTTAGCTTTGACTAGGCAGCTAGATGATGTCCTTTTGCATTTGCGATTAAATGAGACAGAAATAGGTCTGCTTGTTTTTAGGTCAGAAGGCGATCGCTTGCGAGGGGCTTCATATGACCAATTGATGTTAAACGAACGGGCGAATTGGTTAGTACGTGAAATAATCCTCTACTGGAAACGAACCATGAAGCGTATTGACGTTACGTCAAGAACGCTTATTGCGGAAATTCTGCCTGGAAGTTGCTTTTGTGGGTTTCTCGCAGAGATTTTGTTCGCAGTAGACCGTACATATATGCTTGACGGTCAATTTGAAGGCGACAGCCGTGAAGCAGCACACATTCGATTGACTGAGTCAAATTTTGGTTTGTATCCAATGGCTAATGGGTTAAGTCGATTGGAAACGCGTTTTTTAGGTGAACCCCAAACTATTGACATGCATCAAAACCGCATTGGTATCGATATGCAGGGACAAGATGCGTATGAGTTTGGCCTTGTGACAATGGCACCTGATGATATTGATTGGCAAGAAGAGATCCGCTTATTAATTGAAGAACGTAATAGCTATTCGCCGGACGGTTTGAGTGGTATGGAGGCAAATCTTAGATTTGCGGGACCCGAGACCATGGAGACAAAAATTTTCGGTCGCTTAAGCGCCTGGCAAAACTGGATTTTTCAACGCCCTAATGCTGTGGGCGAAGAAGGGTCATTAAAACGCTATGGTACCGGCCTCCGACCTATATACCACAAAGAGAGAGTTTGATTATATGAGTAGCGAGGGAATCACTAACGGTAACATGGTTGAGGTAGAGCTTGATGAATTGATCCCAAACAATGTAGGGCTATCTTCAGATAGGTCATTAAAGCGTTCACTAGAAAACTGGCAGCCTAAATTTCTGGATTGGTGGAGGAGTATGGGGCCAGACGGTTTTCAAGAGAAAGATGTCTATTTACGTACAGCTGTTGGCGTTGGGAAAGATGGGTGGGCGGTTTTTGATTATGTTAAAATGCCTGAATATCGCTGGGGAATCCTTTTGGCTCCAAAAGAAGAGGGTCGAAAAATTCCGTTTGGAAATCATAAAGGGGAACCTGTATGGCAGGAGGTACCTGGCGAATACCGGGCGGCCCTTCGCCGTTTAATTGTAATTCAAGGAGATACGGAGCCTGCTTCTGTTGAACAACAGCGTTATCTCGGCAAAACTTGTCCATCACTTTATGATCTTAGAAATCTTTTCCAAATAAACGTTGAAGAAGCTCGTCATCTTTGGGCAATGGTCCATCTGTTGCAGAAATATTTTGGCCGTGATGGCCGTGAAGAATCTGAAGCTCTATTACAACGCCGTTCGGGGGATGGAGATAGGCCTCGGCTATTAGGTGCTTTCAATGAGGAGACCCCAGACTGGCTATCCTTCTTTATGTTTACGTTCTTCACCGACCGTGATGGTAAGATGCAGTTAGAATCACTAGCCCAGTCTGGATTTGATCCGTTAGCGAGAGCAACTCGTTTTATGTTGGCGGAAGAAGCGTTTCATATGTTCGTAGGGGAAAGCGGAATTGGTCGTGCTATTCGTCGAACATGTGAGGTAATGAAAAAAGCAGGTATAACGGATCCTTATGATACAAAAGCTATACGAGCGCTCCAGGTTATAGATCTCCCCCTCATGCAGAAAAAGGTAAATTTTCATCTTTCAGTTACTCGTGATCTGTTTGGCTCAGAAATCTCTACTAACGCCGCAAATTATTTTAGTGCGAGTTTAAAAGGGCGCTATAAAGAAATGAAATTAGATGATGATCACAAGCTTCAAAATGACACCTATCCTGTTATGCGTTACAAAAATAACAGCTTCGCCCTCGAGCAAGTGCCAGCTTTAAATGCGATTAATGCTCGATTACTCGACGATTATACTCGTGAGTGTCAAGGTGGGCTTAATCGTTGGAACAAAATAATTTTAGATGAGGGGATAGATTTTGAAATCTGTCAGCCACATATTGCATTCAATCGCCAGGTAGGTGAGTTTGCTGGGATGTCTGTTACACCTTTGGCGGATGTCATCGATAGCGGTATTTGGCAAACACGAGCATTTGAATGGTTGCCGACTGACGATGATTTGAAATTTCTTAAGGATCTAACAAAGCCCCAGACGAAACCTGGAAAATTTGCAAATTGGATTTCGCCACCGCGCCACGGTGTTGATAATAAGGAAGGTGATTTTGAATACGTACGGTTACAATCTTAATAAGGCGCCACTCACGTCTTCGTTTTGGTACCCTATGTTGCTTCCCAATTAAACCGTAAAGGCTTTTTGGTGACAAACCGTTCAACAGCGTCTTTGTGGTAATTGCTTGTTAGGCATATTGCTTGTCCAGCCGCTTCCATTTCAACGATTGAGGTAGCAGTATTCTCGAATGTTTGGTTGGTAATGCGTTTCGTAATTGTAAATGCTGTGGGGCTCACATGCTGTATGCGTCGAGCAAGGGCGATTGCTACATTGTACAATTTATTGGCTGGATAAACGTCCATTGCTATTCCTAGATCTTTGGCTTCGTCAGCGTCTATGGGGCGCCCCGTATACATAAGTTCTTTCGCTTTTTGCAAACCGATCATGCGAGGCAACGTGAATAGAACGCCGCAATCAGGTATTGCCCCGATGCGGCAAAAGGAAGCACAAAAACGGGCATCCTCAGATGCTAAAATGAAGTCGGCACACAAGGCTAACCCGAAACCTGCGCCATAAGCGGGGCCATTTACTGCGGCGATGACAGGGATGTCTAGGTGTCTTAATTGCTGCAACCACTCATTGAGCTTATAGATCCGCTCTCGGATATAATCAGGATGCTGATCACCCAATTCTATCCGTTTGACCATTCCCTTGATATCGCCTCCCGCGGAAAATACCCCGTTTGTTCCTGTCAGTATTAAAGCGGTAATTTTTTTGTTTTCTTTACAAGTTCCGATTATCTGTTCGATCGAGGTAAGAAAATCTGGTGTAAAAGCATTCCGGGTTTTTGGCTGTGACATGCTTGCTATAGCGAGACCATTTTCAACTTTAAAGGTAATAGCGGACGATTCTTCAACCATACTCGGCTTCCTCTTCTCATATTTAGGGTTATTATGATGATATGTTTGATATATTAAGACGTAAAGGCCTCCCCCCATTCTAAGGAAGAGCACTGCAGTATTCCTTAAAAAGGTGGTGGTAAACCCTATTTAATTCAGAACGTTATTAAGCATAGGACGGAATGAATGCGTCGCGAAGATTTAATTCACCTGCCTAATTGGCTCGCCTTAATTGCCATTTTGTTATTTTTGGTCAAGCTCCGTTGCTTTCACGTGATGCGCTCTGAGAGAGGTTAGCTTTCGCTTGCCAGGGTACGACTGCTATTTGTGCGGAGCCGGCATGCTCCTCTAAAACCTCTTTAATATAGCGATTTTCTTGTTCGCGACGAGCACGTAGAATTGGATCTGAAATCGCCAAAGGAGTTAGGCTCTGATTAATGACCCACGCAAAAGTACTAATGTCAGCGCGATTTAGGTCCCGCTGAAGATCGGCTGCCTCATGCACAGGCGTTGCCTCGGCTAGGGCACATATTATAACACGTGTGAATTTTGGATCACGTAGTCGAGGTAAGAGGTTGGAAACTGCTTCGGGTACACCAGTAGTAAGACGCGACACTTCTCGATGATAGCTTTCTGCTGCATCTAATAACAAGATGGTATGTCCTGTAGGTGCTGTGTCAAGCACAACGATTTGATCGCTTGCTGAGTCGACTGTTCGTGCAAATGCTTCGAAAACGGCAATTTCTTCTGTACACGGGGAGCTTAGGTCTTCCTCAAGAAGGGCCAAGCCAGCTTTATCAAGATTGGCACCGGTAGTAGAGAGAACTTTATTCCGATAATGCGCCACTTCAACTTCTGGATCGATACGGTCGATTTCAAGACCCTCGGGAATAATTTCCACAGCATTAGATACGTGGGCGGCGGGATCAGTAGTCGAAAGGTGAACCTTATGTCCACGGAGTGCTAGCTCTACAGCGATATGTGCCGCCACTGTTGTTTTTCCGACACCGCCTTTGCCCATAGTCATGACAACGCCATGGCCTTGCTCAGCTAGTTCTTCAATAATACCTTCAATACTCGGTGGCAATTCGACGCTTTGGTCGTTACATTCGGTTGATGACAAATCAGTATCGGCAAGCAATTTTCGAAGCGCAGATACTCCAATGACTTGGCCAGACTTGAGAGGGAGCTCACGTCTGGGTAACATGCTCAAGGTTTTAGGTACATCTGACAACGCTTGTTTGCCACGTAGTTCCATAGCTGTCGCGATGTTATCTTTTGGATCGGTGGCTTTAAATACGCCATTTATTGCAAGCGCCTGATTTTTGATACCAATTTCTGCTAGTTCTTTACTTGTTCGTTCCGCTTCGTCCAATGCTGAGCGTTCTGCCCGACTAACTAATACTAGTGTTGTGTCTTCCTTGTTTGATAAGACCTTGACTGCTGTCTCATATAGAGCACGTTGTGCTTTAAGCCCTTCTAAAGGGCCCAGGCATGAGGTGCCAGCAGAGCTGTCTTCGATGAACCCAGTCCAAGCAGTTGGTAGGGATAAGAGTCGCAAGGTATGGCCCGTGGGTGCGGTATCGAAGATAATGTGATCAAAGTCATTTTTTATACCATCGTTATCTAGTAGTTTTGCGAATTCGTCAAAAGCTGCAATTTCTACAGTGCAAGCGCCAGCAAATTGTTCCTCTACCGCCTTGATAGCAGCCTCAGGTAGGACACCGCGATACGGACCGACGACACGTTCGCGGTATTCTTCTGCAGCTTTTTCCGGATCGACATTAAGTGCAAATAGATTAGGAACCTCTGTGATAGAACGTGGTTTCGTATCGATGTGCGTACCCAGTACTTCATCAATATTTGAGGCCGGGTCCGTACTCACTAGTAAAACCTTTTTACCTGCATCGGCCAAAGCTACAGCACTTGCGCAGGAAAGGGACGTTTTGCCAACCCCACCTTTCCCTGTGAAAAAGAGGTTTTGGGTAGGGTTCTCAAGGACTTGCATAATACTCCAAGGCTCCGCTTTTATAGGTCAGCCACAGCAGCTTGTTTCGTCAATTTTATTATCTGTTGTGGGAGTACAGTCTGATGAGCCTGGCGTAGCTGTAATCTCAATGCCAACCTTTTGACCTAGTTCCGAACGGTTAAGGTAAGCCCCTTTAGAAACAATTTTGTCATCTAATAACACCAGAGGAAGACAATCTAAGCCGTCAGAATCAAGTGCGGATTTCACAGTAGAATTTTCCACAAATGCGCCGGGTTGTGTCCCCATATTAAACCGGGCCACGTCATGACCAGATTTCATCAAGGTATCAATAGCCGTTGCAAATTGGGTCATTTGGTCGCTGAGACCTGGATCACAGACACCGGTAGAGCAGCAGCCAGGAGGGTCATAAATAGCTATGCGCGACATAAAAAACCTCTTTTTTTAATAATTCCATGAAATTCGAAATATTTATTATTTATTTCATTCTTTAGAGGCCTGGTCCAGTGTTTTTGAGAGGCGTGCGGGCATATTCATGGGAGTATATTGGCAGTGCATATTAGCTATATAGCTCTGGCTAAAAAAGTCGCTACTTTTTTCTAGTTTATGCACTTGAAACACAGGAACATGTGTCAGGGGCTTTGGATATGGGTCCAGTCTTAAATCTGTAGCAATCGACGGTACCGTGCTTACTTCAGTACCAGCGAAGGACGCTATAAATGGTCGATGACTGTGGCCACACAGTAATCGTACTATTTGGGTGTGGTGGGAAACGATCTTGCGTAATTTTTCACCGGCTTCAAGGCTTTCATACTGCCAGGGATATATAGAAGTAGTTATAGGAATTGGCGGGTGATGCATAATGATAGCAGTTGGTTTGTCAGGATATTCGGCGAGATTTAAGTCGAGCCATTTAAGACGTTCTTGGTCCACGTTACCCTTATTTGAAGCGCTTGAAAGGCTGTCAAATCCTATCAGCCGCATATACTGGATATTTACAGCATAGAGGATTGGCTCGCTGTCATATCCCAACAAATAACCATCATTTGCAAATGCTTGTCGTAAATTGGCTCGGCTATCGCGATTGCCAGGAACAACATAGAGAGGTGAGTGAAGATCTGACAATATCTCACGTGCTAATGCGTATTCATTCTGAGCATGGTTATGGGTCATGTCACCCGTGTGGATCACGAAATCTACCGCCGGATTTAGATTATTTATGGCAGCTACCGTTGCCGTCAAATTATCTGCGCGTAATTGAGCTACCTCATCCTCTATTTTTAGTTCGAGTAAGTGGGTATCTGTGATTTGTGCAATCAACAAAACGACGGACCTTTCTTCGTTATTAGAATGGTATTGGACAAACGTGCTAGATCCTTATACATCATTGGCCATGAAGTCTACCAATGTCACTCGTATAATGAACTTAGTTGACCAAAGTGAACGTTTTAAACGTCAAGGCCATGTGGGTGGAGTTCTTTGGTTTACGGGACTTCCAGCATCAGGAAAGAAGACACTAGCTCATTTATTGGAGACACGTTTATTTAATTTGGGTTACCAAGTTATCGCATTCGATAGCGTATGGCTTAGGAAAGGATTAACCTCGGACCTTAAGTTTTGTCGTTTGGACAGAAAGGAAAATATACGTCGAGCGGGAGAATTGGCAGCCCTTTTGTCCGGTTCTGGCTTGATTGTTATAACAGCGTTTATTTCTCCGTATGTAGAAGACCGGGCCGTTGCTCGTGAAATGAATAATAATTTTCATGAAATATACTTGGACGTACCTATTGAAATCTGTGAGGCTCGTGATCAGAGAAATCGTTACAAACGAGCACATTTGGGTGAATTAACGAATTTTACTGGTGTTTCAGCACCTTATGAAAAACCACTTAATCCGAACATCGTTCTAGAAGGAAGCGTGTTAACGAAGCACGAATGCGTTGATTATTTGGTTGATTACGTTAACCATAATTTCAAGAGTGCTTGAGGAGACGGAATGGCTCGTATTGCGATTGGCGGTTTTTTGCATGAAACCAACTGCTTTGTTGATATGCGTACGGACTACAATTACTACGCTAGTGGTGGTGAATTTCCTCCTTTAGCGCGGGGGGAGCAGGTGATTGAACGTACGCTAGGTGCCCCTTTCGGCATTTCCGGTTTTTTAGATGAAATGGGTGATTTACATGATCTAGTGCCCCTTGTCTGGGGACATGGCGGGGCGGGGGGCTACATTACTGACGACTGTTTTGAGCGGATTGTAGGCGAACTAATAGGTAAATTATCAGAAGCCTTGGAAGTTGCCCCATTGGATGCAATCTATTTGGACCTGCATGGAGCCATGTGCTCTGAGACCTTCCCGGATGCTGAGGGTGAGTTACTGCGTCGGGTTCGAGCGTCAGTGGGTCCAGATACCCCTGTAGTAATTACGCTTGATTATCATGTCAACTTAACTGATCAAATGCTACGTAACTGCGATGGTATAGCCATTTATCTCACATATCCGCACATCGATCGACAACATACGGGCGGACGCTCGGCGAGAATATTGAAGCGGATTTTGGAAGAAGGTATTCCGAAGGGGAAAGCTATCCGCCGTATACCGTTTCTTTTACCGTTAAACTTTCAGTGCACGCTTATCGAACCCACGAAGTCTATAATAGAGGCATCTATTGCGGCAGAAACGGGTAGTGTGGTCAATCTATCGTATGGCGCAGGGTTCCCGCCTTCTGACTTATATGAATGTGGACCGGCCGTCGTTTGTCATGCTTATAGCCAAGAGTCAGCCGACAAAGCAGCCGATATGCTTGAAAGTATGATTCTGCAGCGTGAGGCTGATTTCTCAGAGCCTCTTATGGAACCAGATACAGCCGTGTTAAAGGCGATAGAGATATCCAAGACAGCAAAAGGACCCGTAATAATAGCAGATACGCAAGATAATCCTGGCTGTGGCGGCACCGGTGATACAACTGGTCTTCTAGAAGCTTTGGTCCGACATGGAGCTGAAGGGGTTGCGATGTGCGTTATGTGTGACCCAGCAGCTGCAGATATGGCCTCTAAGGCCGGTATTGATGCTGAAGTAACTCTAGACCTTGGGGGAAAGCAACATGTTGAAGGTGTATCACCGTATCATGGTACTTACCGAGTTATGGCTCTCAGTGATGGGCAATTCACTACGACTGGAAAAAGTATTCCTGGACGCAAGGTAAATATCGGCCCGGTCGCATTATTAAAAATAGATGATATAGAAATAGTTGTCGCGTCCAAACGTATGCAAGCCTACGATCAGGATATCTTTAAACATATTGGTGTGGAACCGGCAGAAAAGAAAATCTTGGTACTTAAAAGTACTTGCCATTTTCGTGCGGACTTTGATCCCATTTCTTCAGCTACATTGGTTGCTATAGCCCCTGGAGCACATATTGTTGATCCACGTGTCTATTCATACAAATATTTACGTGAAGGGGTGCGGTTGCTACCAAAAGGAGAAACCCACGAAAGGCCAATCTGAGTCGTGCGCACTTCTTAAAATGCGTCTTTGTTTGCTTGACGTTAAAACTGGAAAAACTCTTATGGTTTGGTTTTGCGAGTGTGTACAAATTTAATAAGTTATAGAATGCTATTTTGGTTAGGAATCTAATGTTGTTAATCTCTATGATGCACCTTTGATTAAACACGGATTTTCATATGCCTGAAAGTTCAGAAAAGAGTACCAGAGAGGATGGTACGATTGAGTGGCGATTGAACGGAGATCTGCACCGTGAAGACGGCCCCGCTATCGAACAATTTGATGGTACGAGAGTTTGGTTTTCGGAGGGCAAACAGCATCGCACGGATGGTCCTGCTGTTGAGCATTTTGATGGAACTAAGGAGTGGTGGATTGATGGGCTGCTCCACCGTGAAGATGGGCCGGCAATTATTGAGTCAAACGGAACTCAAGAATGGCATAAAAATGGAGAATATCATCGAGAAGATGGGCCTGCGGTAGTTCGGTATGACGGCGTTAAGCAGTGGTGGTTGTCAGGCGTGAGGCATCGTGTAGATGGCCCAGCGGTTATTGAAGAAAGTGAAATGAAGCAGTGGTGGGTCAACGGAATTCTTCATCGAGAAGATGGGCCTGCGATTGAGTACGAAGATGGGACAAAGGAATGGTATTTACTGGGCACTCAAGTGAGCGAGGAGGTTGTAAAGGACGTCATACGACGGACGCAGTTTTATGAGGATAAGCTAAAACCTGAGAAATAGAGTCTTGGTTTGCTAACCTAAAATTTAATAAATTTTCGCAAAACACCTTGGGATGGGTTATGCTTACTTAGTTGTAGGATGTATTGTTGATAGGAGGGTGTTTTTTTATTGAAAATTATCGTAAATCCTTTAGATGATGTCTCTAATACACAGATATAGATTATAGAAATACTGTATTCATTAAATAGGTGATTCATGAGTGAACAATCCAAAACCCGCATAGAAGTGCCAGACGGTAAATCGCGTTTTGTTGTTACTCGGCAGAAGGAAGCTGATGAAAAAGGCTTCGTTGGCTACGATACAATTTGGGAACCTTTTCATAAAACGGTTGAATATCAAACTCCTAAAAGGCCTTAATCGGAAATATACTCGATTCCTTTCCACGAGTATCCACTCTGTGCGATTTACAGTACCAGACGGTGATAACAACACTGAGAAGCTACGAGAGACTTTCTAGCTTTACGTAAATTGCATTTAAAATTTATCCTGATCAAATAGGAATCATATTAGCAGCTTCAATAGCTGGCGATAATGCGACTGTACCCCCGGCATTAATCTCCTCATCGGTAGCGTCCCGAACGTTTAAAATTTCGAGCATGAAAATGACGTTCCGGCCGCAAAGAGGATTATTACCGTCTACAGTCAAAGTTTTGTCGTCAATTCGGGTGACTATAAAGTTTCGGGTCGTCCCGTTTTCATTTTCCATGATGATTGTTGTCCCAACCTTGTGATATTTTTTTGGGACTTTTTCTATGCGGTCAGTGAAAACCAGGCCCTCATCTCGAGGCCCGTAAAGTTTGTTGCAGTCTATCGCAACTTCAACAACATCACCTTTTGATTTTCCTTTTAGGTCATCTAAAACTTCTGGTGCTAGAATATCGTTTGCACCATGTACGTAACTAATTGGGTATTCGGTGGCTATTAGTATATTTCCAGTTTTTTGATCTATAATTTTGTAAGACAGTTCGACGAATTTCATGTCTCTTATGGTATGTCTCATGGTGTGTCCGTTTGAGTTTTAGAAAATGGAAGCGCCAAAAATTTTAACCTCACCGTCCTCGTAGCCGAGCACTAATCGACCAAGCCATTCCCCGTCTATCTTGGTGCTTCTTTGCCGGTACAGCACAGTTACGTGCTGACCCCGTCTAATAATTCCCAGACAATCAACAAGTCCAGATAAGTTTCTTGTGAGTTCGCTGTTGACAAACTGATTGCCTACCTCGACTTCGTTAAGACCTTTTATAAGTGAGTAGGAAAAATCTCTTATAAACTCACTATATTTGCCTTCATTCGAAGCTCGTATGAGGTCGCTCCACATTTGGTTTGCAATTGGGAGGATTTCATCGTCGGTATGCTCAACTATATTTGTCTCGAGTTCCTTCACAGCTTTGCATTTCATCGATAGGTAATAATGAAGAGGATTAGTATGTATTATGCCGTTACTTATTGTACTCCAAGCAAAAGATTTAAAAAAACCTCAGCTTGGAGATAATAAATTTATTAATCAGCTGGTTCGAGTACTTGCGGAACGTCATTATTGGTTTCTTCATTTTTGGACGCATTTTCTGTGGACTATTCATCGACTTCAACTAGATGATAACAAGGAGCTTTCTCCATTGTGTATTGACCAGTCTTACGGTCTCGATGAGACACGGAAAGAACATGCCAATTTTCGTCGTGAAGTTTCATGGCATCTCCGCGGTAGTAATAGCCAGGCCAACGCGTTTCTTTACGGAAAAGCGTGTGTTGGACGACGCATTCAGAAGTCCGGTGGCGATGCCTGAGCTCCCAAGCACGTAATAATTCATGCAGGTCTTTAGCAGCAAGCTTATCAAGGTCTTCTTCCATAATTTTAAGTTTTTTGAGTCCTATATTCAGCAGTTTTTCATTAGTCATGTAGTTTACAGTTACACCGCCGGCATATTCGTCCATTAATTTTTGTAGTCGATCTAAGCCTTGCCGTGCATTAATATAATGCGGATTGACTGTTCCAGCGACAATCTCGTTTCTATAAATTTTGTAACGTTCCAATGGCTCGAAAATTTGTTCTCGCCGTTCATTGACCTGTTTGTCAGAAACAACAATTCCATCAGCCTTACCATCATTGATGTAGTGGCAGGCCGCTTTTGCTGCTAGGCGCCCTTCAGTGAATGACCCTGAGGAGAAAGCATGTGGTGTCCCTCCAACGGCATCTCCTGCGCCGAACAAACCCTCAACAGTCATCATCCTATTGTAACCCCAGAAATATTCCGGTGGAGATAAGTCCTCAGGTCCCGAGCACCAAGCACCAGAACTTGTAGCATGTGACCCCATGACGTAGGGCTCGGAAGTCGTAAGCTCAGGGTTCTCGTTCTTAGGGTCCACATCTGTAGCTGCCCATAAGACTGCCTGGCCAACAGTCATGCCTAGAAAATTCTCCCAGCCCACTTCCTCTAGGTGCGGGTCTTGAAAGGCTTCCATAGTGACCATATGAATTGGACCACGGCCAGCATTTACCTCTGAGATAAGTGCATGGTTTCGAAGGCAGGTTGGTATTGGACGGTGGGTCTTATGCGATAGTTCCGTGTCTAAGTACTCCTTCCCTACTATTTTCTGGAGACTGTCCCACCATTTAGACTCGTATTCCTCACCCAGACCGTTTTGCGTATAAGTTTTTAGATGGAGAAAATACGCGCCGACCGGACCATAACCGTCCTTGAAGCGAGCTAGCACAATTCTGTTTTCCATTTGTGTCATTTTAGCGCCTGCTTCAATCATTAAGCCGTAGGCGGAGCCGGATGACCAAGGGGCGTACCAAGTGCGGCCAGAACCTTCGCCAACGGACCGCGGCTTGAAAATATTAGATGCTCCGCCTGCACCGCATATTACAGTTTTTGACTTAAAAACGTGAAAATCACCAGTCCGAACATTAAAGCCTACAGCTCCAGCAATTCGGTTTTCCTTTGCATCGTCCATCAGTAGGTGGGTTACACAAATTCGGTTGTATACTTTGTCGGCCGACTTTTTGGCAGCTTCAGCAACGATTGGCTTGTAAGATTCACCATGAATCATGATCTGCCAACGACCTTCACGAAGGTAGGTGCCCGTTTCTTCGTTTTTCATGAGAGGAAGGCCCCATTCTTCAAATTGGTGGACCGTGGAATCTACATGTCGGGCCATATCAAAAAGAAGGTCTTCGCGGACTAATCCCAGAAGGTCGATGCGGGCATAGCGAACGTGATCTTCAGGATTATTCTCGCCCCAGCGTGTCCCCATATAGCAGTTGATCGCATAGAGCCCCTGAGCAACCGCGCCAGATCGATCCATATTCGCCTTTTCGGCTATTACAATCTTCTTATCTTTTCCCCAGTATCTAGCTTCAAAAGCGGCGCCCGTACCACCTAGACCAGCGCCGACAACTAAAATATCGATATTGTCTTCAACAATAGTTTTTACCGCCATCAGTAGTACACTCCCTCTTTCATCTTAAGCCCATTGGACTTTAGAGTATGTAATCCACCGTCATCAAACCGAATGTATTTGGGTTCGTTATATAACAGCTGGCTATCACGCATTTCTTGAGTGGGTTCTGTTTCGTTGGCAAGTTCTGGGATACAAGTACCCCAAGGCTTGGTAGTGATAGGCGATACGAAACTTTTTTCTGTACCATCACGATATTTTATCCGCCACGAGATTGTACCTTTATCCTCTTCCCTATTAACACGAACGCTATGGCCTAGTGGCGCGAAGTCTGCGTAGCCACGAACATCAATCGCGTTCTGCGGACAAGCCTTAACGCAGGAGTAGCACTGCCAGCACATATCAGGCTCAATGTTGTAGGCGCGTCGATAGGTAGGATCAATGTGCATGATATCCGATGGACATATATCGACACAGTGCCCGCAACCATCGCAACGCGTCATGTATACAAATGTCGGCATAATATTTTCCTAAAAATTGATGTTTTGGAGTGGTTTAATAGTGGTTAGGAGGTTCACGCTTTATACCAAGCCCCATACTTAATGGCGCATCCTTTAGTAGGGACATAGAATGTCGGTCTCGAACAGCGGGATCAGTACGATCAGCCGGTTCAGGTAAGTTATTTCGTGAGCCGTTAGCTATAGAAATTTTCTTTTCAAAGGCAGCAGCTGGTTTAAAAAACATATGTGAAAACTTTGACCATGGGACTGAGCCAAATAACACTGTTGTAGCCACAAGGTAGAAACCTAGAAAAACAAATGTCCAGCCACTGGCAACAGATTGGGCATAAGCCCAGACAACGGCAAATGTATTGCTGGCTAGCAAGGATAGGATGAATAAATCAGCTCGCATCAACTTTAGTGGAGAAGATCCTTCCGCGGAAACGTCAACGCGAATGAAGAACCAAAACCAATAACCTCCAATGCATACCATTAGGGCACCAATATACCAGAGTTTTGGCCAGATGGCAGGTGTCACTACGCTTGGTGTTGCGTAGAACATGACCATCATGAACGTTGCAACCACGTTGAGGATAAAGCCGTACATACCAAGCAAGTGAGCTATACGACGTTTTTGGCTACAAAATTCGGAGGAGGTAAGCACATCGGAAGCAAAAGTTTTCACCGCTATCCCAAATTTAGTCCCAAAATCTACAGGCGTTCCTTGGTCTTTGGATTTTTTAAAATTCGCAAAAAAGTAACGTGCGCTACCCTTGTGGATTACGTCGAAAAGTGTTCCGGCGACGACAAAAAATATCATAAGGATTAAATAACCCTGCATGATAGCTAAAGGGATAGTCGCAGAGAGCTCGGCGAACGGATTGGTGGTGAACATTAGTTAGCCTCAAGTAAAGTTTATGTGACTTTTTAAAATCGATTTAATGATTTTGTCTTAGCCGTATTATACCCTGTTTTAAACAACATTCTGCTTCAATTCGTATTAAGATAACAAGCGAATTTAAAGCGTGAATCATTACCTCTATTTAAGATTTAAGGAACAAACTTATCAATGTTACCTTAAATTATTTTCACAAGTTATGAAATATAGAATGGTTCAATAAAAGTCCAGAATAACCATTGAAAATCATGAGGTTGAATAAATTTAAAGACCAAATAATATCATTGAGATTCTTTATGAATCTAACAATTTTTCCTTTTTGAAAAACGGTTGAATTAAGTTTAGTGGGGAAGTCGTTGCCTAATTTTAACTTAGCTCCTTTTTTTTATCGCCGTTTCAATTTGCTGTAGCCTAGAACTATGAAAACATAGAGCCAATAATTATGGTAGAGAAAATCTATTCATCACGAACACACGATATTTAGAATAGACCTTGGATATCTCCCTGTCTGTTCAGTTGGATAGCATTAGCGGCAGGTACTCTTGGCAAACCAGGCATAGTCATTATCTCTCCTGTAATTGCAACGATGAATTCAGCCCCAGCAGATAACCGAACTTCACGCAATGTTACCGTATGCCCGGTGGGTGCGCCTTTTAGATTAGGGTCGGTCGAGAAACTGTATTGAGTTTTGGCAATACAAATAGGGAATTTACCATAACCAGCTTTTTCCCATTCCTTCAACTGTTGGCGAACTTTGGCGTCTGCCACTAATTCTTTGGCACCATAAATTTGTCTAGCCACAGTTTCAATTTTTTCTAACAAAGGCATATTATCAGGGTAGAGTGGTTTAAATTTTGCTTTACCCGAATTTGCGAGTTTGATGACGTGTTTAGCTAAAGTTACTGTTCCCTTGCCGCCGTCAGCCCAATGGTTGCAGCGAATGACCTCTACGCCGAGTTTCTTAGCCATGTTTTTTACAGCGTTAACTTCTTTGTCGGTATCTGTAATAAAACGGTTAATAGCAACAACTGCTGGGACACCGTATTTTTTGAGGTTTTTGAGGTGACGTTCTAAGTTTGAGCTTCCCTTTCGGACAGCTATTACATTCTCTTTACCTAGAGCGTCGCGTGCGACACCTCCATGCATTTTTAGTGCGCGGATTGTAGCAACGATTACCACTGCTGCAGGTTTTAGAGAGGCCTTGCGACATTTGATATCAAAAAATTTCTCGGCGCCTAAGTCCGCTCCAAATCCTGCCTCTGTTACCACGTAGTCAGCCATTTTTAATGCTGTTTTTGTTGCTATGACAGAATTGCAACCGTGCGCAATATTGGCAAAAGGACCACCATGGATAAACGCTGGATTGTTCTCAAGGGTTTGAACTAAATTTGGCATTAATGCATCTTTAAGGAGCACTGTCATGGCTCCGGAAGCTTTAATATCTCTCGCTCGAATTGGTTTACGATCACGCGTATAACCGACAACGATATTGTCGATACGCCGTTGGAGATCTTTAAGATCTGTCGCTAGGCAAAAGATTGCCATAATTTCCGAGGCGACGGTAATATCGAAGCCGCTCTCACGCGGAAACCCATTAGCAATACCCCCTAAGGAGCATGCGACTTGTCGCAGGGCGCGATCGTTCATATCCACGACTCGACGCCAGGAGACACGTCGAGAATCGATCTCGGGCTTGTGCTTCCAGTAAATATGATTATCGACCATAGCGGAGAGCAAGTTATGCGCTGTTCCGATAGCATGGAAATCGCCGGTGAAGTGTAGGTTAATGTCTTCCATTGGTACCACTTGCGCGAAACCACCTCCTGCAGCCCCTCCCTTCATTCCAAAGCACGGACCTAAGCTAGGCTCGCGGATGCAAATTAACGCCTTCTTGCCGATTTGATTGAGTCCATCGCCTAGCCCAACAGTTGTTGTTGTTTTGCCTTCGCCAGCAGGTGTAGGAGTGATTGCAGTAACAAGGATCAGCTTGCCATTAGGACGACGTGCTAATTTCTTAATGTATTCATATGAAAGTTTTGCCTTGTGAGGACCATACTGGAGCAGGGCGTCGGATGGAATTTTAAGTTTGGCACCTACTTCACTAATTGGCAGCATAGTAGCTGCACGGGCTATCTCAATATCACTCTTAGGCATTCCTAGTCCCCCAATTTTCTATACTATCAGCTTTAATTCTAAATGTTCATTTAATCTATACAGGCCTGTATGCCCATTCCCCCAAAATTGACTACGGACGCTAAAATTTAGGATTGCGACCAAAGGGGTGACGCACTCTCACCAACGGATAGGTTAGTGCTAGTGCGTCCAGGCAAGATATTAAGTTATAGATGTTAATGGCGCAAAATTTATTTCTCGAGAAGTTAGATTGGAAAACAGGCGTCTTGATAAGGGTTCACATTGGCCTCTTTAGCGCCTGCTATTAACCTCATAAATAACTAGCTGGTGTTTGCGCTTATAGGAAATTGGATTACGAGTAGATAGGGAAAAAAACAGTGGCAGAATGGACAAAAGTTTGTGCGACGGTAGACATTTCAGAAAACGAAATACGGAAGTTTACATTTGGCGATACCGAAGTGCTTTTAGCAAATTATGGAGAGGGATTCCGAGCATTTCCGCCCGACTGTCCTCACATGCGTGAGCCGCTCAACGTTTCTGGTATGTTGGATGATGGTGTGCTGACCTGTGGTAAGCATGTATGGCAGTGGGACTTGCGTGCTTGTGAAAAGGCTACAGGGATGACGGAAGAGAACTTACTTTTCTATGAATTGAAAGAAGAAGACGGTAATATTTTCGTCGATATTAGTAAGAGACTTGTATATCCTTGGGAAGAGGAAGAAGAATTAGACGAAGAAGATTTTTTCGGTTCGGATTAGATCGTATAACTCTGCTTTTCTGAAATTAAACCTAACTCTAATTAGGTTTCTGTCCTTTAAATTCAAATTATTTCATATGATTTCTGGTGTAAAGTATTCGAGTTGAGATCCTGTTTTTGTCTAAGTCGTTAACAAGCTTTTGTTCATCAGTTTCGATAAATGCAGTCTGGGTAAACGTTACGTCTACGTGATTAACATGAAGAAGTATAGCGATTGCCCTAATAATAATTTTAATGCTTCAATAAAACGAGATTATCGGATTCGTATTCCGCTGCCACGAGGATTGGCTGAAAATGCAATGCCAATGGATTTTGGTTGTGTATATGGTGAAGTAACAACATGCCAAAAATCCGCAGCATTATTTGATTATTCTTTCTTACTACGTGCACTGATAAAAGGACCAGATGCTGTCCAAGGCGTTTCCGAAATTTGTGGCCGTGATTTTTCGGATTTGCGAGTCGGTGGAATACGCTATGGCTTATTAACGGATCGTGATGGTTGGCTTATCTCCGATTTGACTATTTGGCGTTCGAAAATAGACCATTTAGAGGTAATTGCAGGGGGAGTGGGAGATCTAGCCGATATAAAAAAAGCCTTGATTGGATATAATCTGACGATTGTGGATTTGTCGGAAGACACCGCTGTTTTTTCTGTACAAGGGCCTAAAACTAATTTGGTCCTTTCTAAGATTGCCGAAAACATTAATATGTCAAAAATTCCCTATTTTAGCTTTCGAGACATTAACTTGGCTGGCGCAGCCTGTCGCGTTGGTCGTTTGGGCTATACGGGTCTTGATGGGGTGGAAATACTTTGCGCAGTTGAAGACGCTGCAAGATTATGGGAGTTACTCTCTGAACGTATAACTCCGGCAGGTTTTTCTGCGGCTAATTATTTGCGGCTTAAGGCAGGTCTGCCCCTGTTTACTAATGAATTTAAACCGTTAGTAAGTGCCGCAGATATAGGTCTCAGGCGGGTACGTCCGCAGGGAAACTTACCTGCTGATTGTAGAGCCCCAAGGGCAAGTAGAATTTGTTTTAGTGCTCGATTTGGATCATCTAGTGGAGGCAGTAAAAAAACTATATCGAGTTTACTTTGGACCCCAGAGGATGAGTTTCCTCCAGAACCGGGGAGGCTTGCCGTTACTTCTATTATTGAAGACTTGATCTCTGACAAACATATTGGCATGGGCTACGTTGCCTTTAGCCAAATAGGAAAACCGAAGCTATCGCCATCAAGTTTCTTAAAAAATATTAGAGTTACTCAGGAATTTTTTAATCGCTAAACAAAACGATTGGAACTTATAAAAGCGGGTGATCCGGATAGGCGTATTTTCTGAATTCAATGTCTGATAAAATTTTTGGAGTTTTAATGTTGGAAAGTGTTTATGGGGTCATATAGATATAATTTGTGTGCTCGTTTACGAATTAAAATTATTGCGAGACGGTAATGATTACAAAACAGTTTAAAAAATCCTTCACGCAACAAGAGGCTATTCCTGAAGACGGTGTTAACAGTGCTTTGGAAGTTTTGCGTTCGGGAAAACTTCATCGATACAACACGCAAGTTGATGAGATAAGCGAGACAGCGCAATTCGAAAGAGAGTATGCAAATTATCAAGGAGCGCGCTATTGCGTGGCCGTTACTTCCGGTGGTCAATCGCTACAGATAGCTCTTCGTGCGGTGGGTGTGAAATCCGGGGATAAAATTCTCGCAAATGCATATACTTTAGCACCTGTACCTGGAGCCATACACGCTGCTGGTGCGCTTCCTGTATTTGTTGAGATCGCTGATGATTGGCTGACCGATATAGATGATTTACGGAACAAAGCGCTAAAAAGCGGTGCAAAGTTTTTTATGCTTTCGCATATGCGTGGTCATATTGCTGATATGGGGGCCATTTGTGAGATTTGTGAGGAATTTGATATAACCTTGATTGAGGACTGTGCACATACAATGGGAGCTATGTGGAAAGGCAGAAAGTCTGGTAACTTTGGCAAAGTGGCGTGTTTTTCGACGCAGACCTATAAACACATGAATTCAGGCGAAGGAGAAATTCTGACTACAGACATAGATGAAATAGCGGCCCGTGCCGTTATACTCTCTGGCTCCTATATGCTATTTGAACGGCATGGCGCAGTGCCTTCACGTGAGGTGTTTCAAAATATTAGCTTAGAAACTCCCAATTGTTCAGCGCGCCTTGATAATCTTCGCGCTGCAATATTGCGTTCCCAGCTTTCGATACTTGATCATAACATTCAGCGGTGGAACCAGCGCTACCGAATTATCGAAAATGGCCTAAGAAAAACACCATGGGTTCGAGTAGTAGAACGGGCGCAACACGAAGCGTTTGTTGGATCCTCAATCCAGTTTCACGTTGAGTTCCAAACTACTGAGAATATTCGAGTGCTTATTGATGCGTGCCAATGCCGCGGTGTTGAAATAAAATGGTTTGGTTCAGAAGACCCGGTTGGTTTTACTAGCCGCTACGATAGTTGGCAGTACCTGGGAGATATCCCAAAATTACCGAAAACTCTGTCTGTATTATCAACTACTTGTGATATTCGTGTGCCACTGACCTTTGATGAGCATGACTGTGAGAATATCGCTCAAATTATCTGTGAAGAGGCTGAGCGAGTAGCAGTTTTGGTCGAATGACTTTTGGGTGGTGGTATTGGAACCGTTAACAATTGGTATTTTATGCGCAGTTAGCATTTTTGTGGGTCTGCTGATCGGCTGTGTGGGGATTGGTGGAGTATTATTAGTTCCGTTTTTGACTCACGCTCTGGGGCTGAGTATCCACGTTTCGATTGCAGCAGCTATGTTTGGTTATATTTTTGTCGGGGCTGTTGCGGCCGTTCTTTATGGTCGTCATGGATCTATCGAATGGCCAAAAGCCCTTTGGTTGATTGCCGGTGCTATGCCAGCAGCCTATTTTGGTTCTTTTCTTGTTTCGGTTACCCCTGCATTTAGTCTTGAGCTAATCATTGCTGTTTTAGTTGGCTTAGCGGGTTTGAATGCCTTACGTCAAAAGAGCGCGGTCACCGTAGAACGAAAAATTTCTAATCCCGTCGCTTTATTAACCATAGGTTCTATAACGGGAGTAGGGTCAGCATTAACTGGCACAGGCGGCCCTTTATTTGCTGTTCCTATCTTAGTATCGCTCAACGTTAGTGCCCACGCAGCTATTGGGTTCAGTCAAGCAGTGCAAATGCCGCTAGCTTTTTTGGCAACAATGGGGAACTTGGCTTACGGAATAGTTAATATAGTTATTGGTGGAATAGTAGCGAGTGGTTTGGTGATTGGTGGTTATTTAGGCGCACGGCTCGCCCACATTCTTTCTCCAGTAATCATGCAGAGAGTAATAGCGTGGGTTCTCGTGTTGGTCGGTTTGTTTCTTCTGTGTAAGCTATCATTAGGACTCGTTTGATATACTTTTTTGTTTATTGAAACGGCAAAAATAAAGTATATTAGTGAAGTGGTGTATTCTTATGGTTCTATGACGTGCCTGCTACAAACTGTGCTATGATAGCAAAGGCGCCCCTTTCAGGAATTCGTATACTAGATTTTGGCCAAGTATTGGCAGCCCCCTTCGCCACGATGGTGTTAGCTGACCAAGGAGCAGAAGTAATAAAGGTAGAGCCGCTGTCGGGAGAGCCAACACGTGGTTATCTGCCTCCCGACGTTGGGGGAGAATCACCATATTTTTTGGCCGTCAATCGCAATAAACGTGGAGTGGCACTTGATCTAAAGACGGAAGCCGGACGTGATGCTGTTATAGCTTTAGCTAAGCAAGCTGATGTTGTTATAGAAAACTTTAAGACCGGGGTTATGGATCGGCTTGGCATTGGCTATGCTAGTCTGAAAGTTTGTAATCCTAGAATAATTTACTGTTCAATCTCTGGATATGGTCGGCAGGGACCATTTGCAAACCGCTCAGGATACGATCCTATTGCACAGGCTGAGTCAGGATTGATGGCAATATCGGGAGAACCGGGTGGCGTGCCAACGCGTTGCGGGGTTTCAATCGTAGATTCAATGACTGGTTTATTTGCGGCACAGGCAATCACGTCGGCGTTGTATGCTCGAGGTTCCAACGCTGAAGGCCAACTGATTGAAGTTAGTCTGTTTGGCACAGCTCTCAACATGATGGTTAATTTTGCGGGGCAATCATTGCTAGTCGGCGATGACCCACGAAGATTTGGATCGGGGAGCCAAGTGGTCCAACCTTCAGGCCTGTACGCGACTAAGGATGGTGAGGTGATGATTACGGTGGGATCAGAAGGGATGTATAGACGATTTTGTGAGATGGTACTGAACCGTTCGGATCTTGCGATTGATCCGCGTTTTGTGACTAATGTGGAGCGAGTAAAAAATAAGATTGAAATGGATACCCTGTTAATGCCCATATTTGGTGCCATGAAAAATAGTGAAGCCATAACACGAATGCGTGCGGCCAGCATTCCATGTGGTGAGGTTTTAGGTGTTCGAGATGCGTTATCCTCGCCTATGGCTGATGCTCTTAATTTGGTAGGGAGAGCGCCACATACGAAATTAGGTGAACTAAAAACTTTGTTGCCGGGTTATGGATTTTCAAAAACCAAGATCTGTGATCCTATAGGTGCGCCGCTTTTAGGTGAGCATACTCGAATTGTTTTGAAGGAGGTTGCTGGTTATGACGATGGTCAGATTGATAAGATGATTGCTAATGGAGTGGCTGTCGAGCCTAAAGAAACCGATGGAGACTTATGACTATATAGTTGTTGGAGCGGGTTCCGCCGGTTGTGTGATAGCTAACCGACTGAGCGAGAATATGAACGTCACGGTGTGCTTACTAGAGGCTGGACCGGTTGATTGGAACCCTTATATCCATATTCCTGCAGGTTTTATCAAAACCTTCACAGACCCAACAGTTAATTGGCTATATGAGGCAGAACCTAGCGAGTGGACCGGTGGTCGGCATATTGCTTACCCTCGTGGAAAGACCCTTGGTGGGTCTAGTTCTATCAATGGTAATGTGTATAACCGTGGTAACCGTATGGATTTTGACGGGTGGGCACAACGCGGTAATCGTGGGTGGGGTTATGCTGATATCTTGCCGTACTTTCGTCGAGCTGAAATGAAAATCGGCGAGGGCGATAATAGGTTCCGCGGACGTGACGGGCCACTTGCCGTTACGGATAATAATTGGATTCACCCACTCTGTGAAGCTTTTATAGAAGGGGCAGTGCAATATGGAATGCCGCGTAACCCTGATTATAATGGGATGACTCAGGAGGGCGTTAATTACACCCAGCGTACTATAAAAAATGGACTTCGGGTGAGCACGGCTAAGGCCTATCTTCGCCCAATCAAGAGTAGGCAAAATCTCCACATTATTACCCGCGCGCATAGTACCGGCCTAATCATTGAAGATAAGCGAGTTACTGGGGTGCGGTACAATAAAGGTGGTGTA
>PBLS01000060.1 GCA_002721825.1 Magnetovibrio sp. | reverse complement strand
TGCGACGCCAAATACAGATACGCAATATACTTGATCGTTGGTATACAGAGATAGATGGTATCCGTGTTAAACTAACGAAAAGACCCAGTGGCATAACAGCCAAGGCCGAAGTTGAAGATATTGCTGCAGAAAAAACCCTAGAAACACGGCGGCGTTTGAAACAAAAAGTGGAGACGGAGGCAATAGTTGAGGTAGAAAATAATGGCAAATGATTTTTCTATTCAGCTTAGCGAGGTTTTGTTAAGGCTTAATAAAGGAACCATCGCCGTTTCAGGTGGGTTGGATTCCATGACTTTATCTAGTTTCGCAAATCGAGTGCTAGGCCCCAATAGAGTGAGGATGGTCCATGCTATTTCACCGGCAGTCCCTCTGGCTGCCACAATCCGCGTGCGCGATTTTGCGTCACGCGAGGGGTGGCAATTAACAGAAGTTGACGCTGGCGAGTTTCGCGACCCCCAGTACCGTTCTAATCCAATTAATCGTTGTTTTTTCTGCAAGTCTAATTTGTATGGAGCGCTGCGTCAGATTACTAAAGGTGTGATTATGTCGGGGACCAATTGCGACGATCTGGATGATTACCGGCCTGGCCTAAAAGCGGCTAAAAGAAATTCCGTTTTTCACCCATATGTTGAAGCAGGAATGGCAAAGGATGAAATTAGAAAATTGGCTAGTATTTTAGGTCTTGATACGCTTGCGGACTTACCCGCGTCACCTTGTCTATCCAGCCGGATTGAAACAGGAATAAGAATTGAGCAAGAATGGCTCTCATTTATTGATGAGGTTGAGGAATGGATGCGAGCTAGCCTGTCGCCAACGGTCGTGCGATGTCGCATCCGTAATTCGGGTGTAACACTTGAAATCGATCCGGAAACGCTAAAAAGTCTCGATACGAAGAGTCGCGGTGATATTGTCAATAGAGTACGTGACCGTATGCCAAAAAGTAGGCAAATGGATATTACTTTTGCAAGTTATAGACGTGGCAGCGCATTTGTCGATTCCAGTTTGACGCCTACTGCGTAAGGAACGGTAATGATGGATAAGGAGGTAAAATTAGATTTTGAACGGACGCGGCGTATAGGAATAGGGGAGGCCATCTTTTGTTCAGACAAATCTCCAGCGCAGATTGATTGCGCGCTTGAACAGGCTAGGAGTGCTGGAATACCAATGCTGGTAACGCGCCTAAATACGGTGAAGCATAAAAATTTAAACGCTAAATACCGAGAATTGATGGATTATGACCCGACGTCTGAAACAGGTTTTTTCCAGATCCAACCGAAACTTGGTGTAGATAAAATAGTGGCGATCGTGACGGCAGGGACGTCGGATGCGTGGGTTGCACAAGAGGCAGCCCGCACTCTCGCTTTTAATGGCGTTGAGGCTACAATTATTTTTGATGTAGGGGTAGCAGGCTTATGGCGTTTAACCGAGAGAATAGAAGAAATAAAGTCCTACCCTATAGTTATCGGTGTAGCCGGCATGGACGCGGCGCTGGTTAGTGTCTTGGGCGGGCTCGTGGAAGGTTTACTAATCGCCATTCCAACATCGACCGGTTATGGAGCTGCACACAAAGGAAAAACAGCGTTAGCTGCGTCATTAGTTTCTTGTGCCCCTGGTGTGCTCGTATGTAACATCGATAACGGTTATGGTGCGGCATGTGCGGCATTACGCGCTATCAAAGCTGCTACGTTAATATCTAAGAACTAACTGACGGAGAAAAGTATGTTGCCTTCATCCATCCCCATACCTCTCCCTGGTGGCTTGCATGGATCATTGCCTCGCTTTTTCTGCGTCGGGCAAAAATTTTCGACTAAAACATTAGAAAACATTGATCGACAAGTAGCAAAAGAATTTCAGAAATTTCACGGCCTTAATCTAAAAGACAAAAGCATTGCCATTGGCGTGGGGAGTCGCGGCATCAAACAGCAGCCCGCGGTAGTGCAAGCGTTAGTTCGTGAATTATTGAAGGTTGGTGCAAAGCCATTCATCATTCCGGCCATGGGCAGTCATGGTGGCGGCAATGCAGAGGGCCAAGTTAAGGTCTTAGAAAATTATGGGATTACTGAAGACAGCATGGGTGTGCCAATACGGGCAACTATGGAGGTTGTTGAGCTCTGTAAGCTGCAGGATGGAACGCCAATATATTGCGATAAGCTAGCTTATGCAGCGGACTTCATTATTGCGTGTAATCGAATTAAACCACACACAAGTTTTCGCGGTCCTTATGAGAGTGGGCTGATGGAGATGCTGGCTATTGGGCTAGGTAAACATGCCGGTGCCACAGCCTTGCACTTCAGAGGGTTTGCTCAGTTTCATCAACTTATACCGGCGGCAGGGAAAGCGTTTATCAAAAACACCAAAACTCTTTTTGGTGTTGCGATGGTGGAGAACTCTGAAGAAAATTTACAACACTTAGAGTTTGTTGCTAATACTGATTTTGTAACTCGTGATGCCGCTTTGTTGGATATGGCAAGGGGTAGCATTCCCCAATTGCTATTCGATGATATTGATGTGCTTGTGGTAGATGAAATTGGAAAAAATATTTCGGGCGCAGGCTTGGATCCAAATGTTACCGGTCGTGCTGGTTCACGTGAACCAGGTTTTGATAGAGAGCACCCTATAGGTCGTATTGTAGTACGGAATCTTACTGAAGAGACGGAGGGGAATGCCGCGGGAATTGGAATGTCCGACGTGACTACCCAATGCGCAGTGGGAAAAATAGATTGGACCAAAACCTATCTCAATATGGTTACTGCGGGCGCGCTAGATGGAGGCAAGTTGCCTATCGTAGCGGATACCGATAAAGATGCTATCGGAATAGCGATTCGTGGTTGTCCAGGTGTTGACTCAAAGTCAGCCCATATAGTTCGCATAAAAAATACTCTTGAAATGACCAAAGTTTGGGCCAGTGAAACACTTTTATCAGAAATTGATAACAATCAACACCTGGAGGTTTTATCAGACCCCTTTGATTGTCAATTTGATAACGGTGGCTATCTAATGGGGTCAGTTTATTGAATTAATTTTTACATTATCTGGGTTTAAGCCGGAAAGGAAAAACCATGTTGCCATCTTCAATCCCAATTCCATTGCCGGGCGGTTTGCACGGGTCGCTTCCGAAATTTGTTCCTGTGGCCCAACAGTTTCCGACGGACGCTCTCTCTGACATTGATGTTGCTATTGCCAGCCAATTTGCCAAGTTCAAAAATATTGATCTTACGGAAAAAACTGTAGCAATCGGGGTTGGTAGTCGAGGTATCAAGCAAATCGCACCGGTTGTTAGTGCCGTGGTGCGCGAACTTAAAGAGGCAGGCGCAAAGCCTTTTATTGTTCCAGCTATGGGTAGCCATGGAGGTGGTTCAGTAGAGGGACAAACCGCGGTTTTGGCTAGTTATGGGATCACTGAGAGTGCTATGGGTGTACCAGTCAAGTCCTCGCTTGAAGTGGTTGAATTGGGACGAATAGTTTTAGATGTACCAGTATATTGCGATAGGTTGGCGTATGAAGCGGACCACATCGTTATTTGCAACCGAATAAAACCACACACTGATTACCGGGCAACCCATGAAAGTGGCTTAATAAAGATGTTGGCCATAGGTTTAGGAAAACATGCTGGTGCCGCAGCGCTTCATTTTCATGGTTTTTCTAAATTCGCAGAGTTAGTGCCGGCAGCAGGTAAAGTTATTTTAGAAAACACAGACATCCTATTTGGTGTAGCTTTGGTTGAAAATGCTGAAGAGGATCTTCGGCACGTAGAATTGGTGGCACCAGATGATTTTTTTTCTCGTGATGCGGAACTTTTGAAAGACGCTGCATCGGCTATTCCACGTCTATTATTCGATGCCATCGATGTTCTAATTATTGATCAAATTGGTAAGGATATTTCTGGTGCCGGCCTAGATCCAAACGTGACGGGTCGGACCGCGTCGGGAGAACCTGGTTTTGATAGTGGACCACCTATTGGTCGTATCATTATACGTGATTTGACTGAAAAGACTGAGGGTAATGCTACGGGGATCGGTGTGGCTGATGTAATTACGCAACGCGTTGTCAGCAAAATGGACTGGACCAAGCTCTACGTGAATATAGTGACTGCTGGTGTGCTAGATGGGGGTAAGTTACCCATTGTCGCTGATACGGATCGCGATGCTATCGGAATTGCTATACGCGGATGTCCGGGTGTGGTTTCTAACCAAGCTCGGATTGTTCGGATAAAGAATACCCTGGAATTAACCATGGTTTGGGCTAGTGAAGGATTGATTGCAGGGGTCAACTCTAATGCGAACCAGACAATTCTTGCCGAAGCCTTTGAGCTAACTTTTGATGAGTCAGGCGTCTTGGCGGGTTCCGTTTTCTAGAAGTAAGAAGTAAGAAGTAAGAAGTAAGAAGTAAGAAGTGCATATGCGCCTAAAGGCAACCTTCAGAGGGCCTGGGATTTTTGAGTTCCTAAATGTTTTAGCCGCCAGTGACGCTCATGTGGCGGTTAACGGCGGGTCCTGATTTGCCTCGTTCTATCACAAAGTCGTGGCCCTTGGGCTTGCGGCCGATAGCCTCGTCAATTGCAGATTCCAAAAGTTCGTCGGCCTCAGATGCGCGGAGCGGCTCTCTTAAATCGGTTGCGTCATCTTGACCTAGGCACATGTATAATGTTCCGGTGCAGGTTAAACGTACTCGATTACAAGATTCACAGAAGTTATGCGTCATTGGGGTTATTAGGCCGAGTTTACGGCCAGTCTCTTCAATTTTGACGTAACGAGCTGGGCCGCCAGATCGATACGGTATCTCGGTCAATGTCCAAGTTTGTTCGAGCTTTTCGCGCACTTTTGAGAGCGGTACATATTGATCAGCACGTTCACCACCTATATCACCCATGGGCATGGTCTCTATCAAGGTTAGGTCAAATTCTTGCTCCCCGCACCAAGCAATTATGCTATCTATCTCATCGTCGTTGAAATCACGAAGTGCAACGGTATTAATCTTAATTTTAAGCCCGGCCTGCTTGGCGGCATCGAGACCCGATAATACTTTTTCGAGTTTGCCCCATCTAGTGATATGGGTGAACTTCTTATTATCTAATGTATCGAGTGAGACATTAATCCGTTTAATACCAAATTTAACTAACTGGTCGGCAAAACGTGCTAGTTGAGACCCGTTGGTAGTAAGGGTTAACTCATCGAGCTGGCCACTCTCAATGTGACGACCTAAATTTTCAATTAGAGTTAGAATTCCACGTCGCACCAATGGTTCGCCGCCCGTCAAACGGAGCTTGCGTACTCCCTTGCGGATGAATGCCGAGCATAGTCGATCCAGTTCTTCCAAAGATAAAACATCACGTTTTGGTAGGAAGGTCATGTCCTCTGCCATGCAATAATGACAGCGGAAGTCGCAGCGATCCGTGACAGAAACGCGGAGATAGCTGACATGACGTCCAAACGGGTCAATCATTTGACTTAAATTTATTTGCTCCATTTTTAAACACCGCCCAATTATTTAAGCTAGATAGTCTATTTTTCCACCCTTAATTTACCTTAAGTTTTAATACCTTAAAAAACTTAAGGTAAATTAAGGGTGATTCCTTGCAATTAATTAACTACTATCATCGGGCTTCAGTCCTTTTTCTTTCATCGCTATATTGGCTTCTTTTCTTAGTTCCTCGCGTTCACGCAGATAATCTTCGGTGGTTCGTGTAACCGGTACTTTGCCTAAGGCTAAAGGCTGCTTGTCTTCAGTGGCAATAGCAATTACTCGACAGTCCTCGCACATTTTTAACCGGTCTGTGCCCCCAGCTGCCGTAAATAGCGGGTGCCCCTCGAGCTTTTTAATCATGTTTTCAATCGTAGATTGAGTCCCAAATTCCTTGCCACAACGGATGCATTCGAAGGGTTTCTCTGTCTTGACTATTTGGTGAGTGAGAGCGGCATCCTTGAAGCTTAAACGCGGTTCAAGCTCAATCACACTTTCAGGACAAGTGTTTCGACAAAGACCGCATTGTACGCATAATGTTTCAGAAAAAGATAGTTCTGGCTGGTCGGGATTGTCTTTGAGAGCACCTGTCGGACAAGCGCCGACGCAAGAAAGACAGAGCGTGCAGCCGTCGGTGTCAATATTTACGGCTCCAAATGGCGCACCCGGTTCAAGAGCGATCGTATCGACGGGGTCTGGCGCACTTTCGTATAAAGCTTTTAATGCTTGCCCCAATACTGAACGTTTTCTGCCCATTGCTAAATAATTGTTGGTTGGCAGCCCGCTACTAACGGGAAGTGCATATAGGTGTTCTTGTAAGGCATCAGGGTCACTATAATCTAAAACTTCACCTCGATTGTTTCCGTAACCGAGACCAGCTAATACAGTGTTGGCAAGTTTTGCCTCAATTTTGACGGTGTTCATCTCATCAAAACGCGCAGGATCCGTCACCAGGACAATATTTTCTGTACCATAAGCGTAGGCCGTTAGAAGAAATTCGAGACCAACTTGGGCAACGGAATTTAACGAGAATGGCATCATATTTGATGGAAGGCCCTTACCGGAGCGCGCCATGACTGCCAACATGTCCTCGCCCCAGCTTGCATCGTGAATGAGTAGCTGCGGGTTTTCGCCCCCCGCTTCTCTATATGATGAGATAAGCGCCCTAAGTCTCATGTATAGGGAATCACCCGCCGGCAGTGTATATTTGGCTGCTCCCGTTGGGCAGACACTTGCACAAGTTCCGCAACCGGCGCATACAAAAGGATCATAGGAAAGCTTGTCATTATCAGGTGTGATCGCACCAGTAGGGCAACTATCGATGCACTTTGTACAGCCAATAATGCCAGAGTTTCCGTATGCACAAATTGCAGGATCGTAGTTCACGTAACGGGGTTTATCGAAAGTTCCGACGAGGTCTACGAGTTTAAGCAGCGCATCAGAAATTGCTGTTGGGTTTCCTGGGTCTGGATTAAAATATCCATCACGCTTTTCCGGTGCTGTAAAAAGCGGTGTTTCGCCTCGGACATCAAGTATGAGGTCACACTCTAATTTGCCTGATTGACTTGTGTCAGTAAATGCTATGCTTGAACGCACCGACGGGCTAGCAGCTTGAAATTCGTTCACGTTTATCTGAAAAGCCCCGAGGTGGCCGGTTGCGCTTGCGATATGTCCATGGAAGACGGGAATCGACATTATGCGTGGTGGCATAGCATCGTGAGGCCCTATAACGAGAATAGTAACGTCCAGCCAGCCATCAATCTTATATGCGGCCTCAATTGCCATATCTGCTGGGCCGATAATTAAAAGGCTACCTGATGATTCCATGCTAATGGACTGCGTCTCTGGAATATCTAGCGTGGCTTCGTTGAGTAGAGCTGCCATTTTTGCAGTTAAGTTTGTTGAAGCTTTGCCCGGTTTTTCCGCACACCAACCAGCTTTTTCTCGAATATTGCAAAATCTAAGTTCGGGTTCGTTTGCGCCGAGACCTTTGGCTGCATCAAGAAACAATGGTGCTTCCTGAGTACAAGCAACTAACAACCGGTCAGAAGCTTTAGCCGTCTCTTCGAAAATTTCTAATTGCGACCGGCACAGTTGGCTGACGTTTTTTGTTTCGCCATCACATAATTTGGTCAATGACTTATTGTCAAAAGCCATTGTGCCCTCACAATTACAGACGAGGACATCTATGTCGTTTATTTTCATCAAATTGACCTGGCCGACACCAGCGGCCTGCTCCTTCGTTTTCCACCATGCGCCGGGGCGTCTCGCCACCCGGAGCGGAAATGAATACTTAGCTGTATCTGTAATAATAGAATCCTTCTAATTTGTCTAAGTTTTTTCGATGTTTTTAATATTATGTACAACACCTTTAGACTTTGTATTTTTATGCTGTTCTCTGGTGTTTGGAAGCCAAAAAATAAATGCTGGGTGGTGTTAACACTGGGGTAGTTTATGATTGATCTATGTATACACATAATAGGAGAGAAACGATATGCCCGCTTATTTCATTGCTCAGGTTGAAGTTAATGATGCTGATGTTTATGACACGTATCGAAAACAGGTGCCTTCTACATTGGAGCCGTTTGGTGGCGAATTTATTGTGCGTGGCGGCAAAATGGAGGTTATGGAGGGTGAATGGCCAATGCCGCGATGCGTGGTGATAAAGTTTCCAGATATGGAAAAGGCAAAAGCCTGGCATTCATCGGATGCGTATGCTGGGCCAAAGGCGCTCCGTCAAAAGGCTTCTCGTGGTAATGCTATTGTTATTGAGGGTGCATAACAAGCGAGCAATTAGCTCAGCTCTTGGGGACCGAATTTAACTTTTATTTCTTTAAACCCTGTGCATTTGGAAAGAAAGCTTGTTGGCCCTTGATTTTATATTTGGCAATCGCCATTTGTCCTGATTTGGAAATTAGCCAATCAGCAAAGGCTTCTGCATCTTTCCATTTTACGTGAGGGTGCAGAGCTGGATTGACGACAATTATTCCATAGGGGTTAAATAGCTGGATGTCTCCTTCAACTAGCACTTTCAGGGTGCCCTTATTGGCAAATTTTAACCATGTACTTCGATCGGTTAGGGCGTATGCACTCATAGCGGATGCAGTGTTTAAAGTGGCGCCCATACCGGAACCTGTTTCACGATACCAGTCTCCACTGCTCTTTTGTGGGTTGTTGCCTGAGATTTTCCATAGACTGAGCTCTTTTTTATGTGTGCCACTGTCGTCGCCACGAGAAACGAAAGGTTGATTGGCGTCAGCAATATTTTTTAGTGCTGTCCAAATTCTGTTCGAACCCTCGATTTTGGCTGGGTCAAGATTTGGGCCAACCAGAATGAAATCATTGTACATAACGTCGAGACGCTTCAAGCCGAAGCCTGCACGAACAAAACTTTCCTCAGAGGGCTTGTGATGGACAAAAAGTGCATCGGCATCACCATTTTGCGCAAGTTTAATGGCCTGTCCCGTTCCCACTGCAACCACTCTTACCTTTATGCCAGTTTTTTTGGTGAAGATTGGAAGGATGTGGTTATAAAGGCCGGAATTACGCGTTGACGTCGTAGAGGCGACAGTGATGAAACGGTCGCTCGCCGTTACGCTGTTGAAACTCGACAGTGGTATAGTCGAAGCTATAATAGTCATAATTAGACAGCTTCGGAAGAAACCGGATGTCACGCTGTATTTCCTTTTTTTGTTGGCGCAGCGCGGGTGTTTAGATATTTGAAACCGTTGTGTCAACTTAGCAAGCGTAGCTGCGAAGTTTTCTCAAAGCACAGAATAACAATTCAATCATCGTTCTCAAGCCGTCTGTTATCTTTGCCAAGGCGCCACCAAAGTAATTCTCCTTGGAGAAAGGCCTGTGCTAAATCATTTTTTGGTCCCGCAAAAAATTCTTTTGCCGCCGCTCGTTCTAGCAGCCTTCCTCGATGAAGGAACATTACTTCGTCGGCCATTCGTCGGGCCTGACCAAGATCGTGGGTAGTCATGATTATACGGGTACCTTCGTTATGGATAGCTTGTATGATTTCCTCAACGTCGTGGGTTGCTGCTGGGTCGAGACTTGCTGTTGGCTCGTCTAGAAATAGGACCTCTGGTTTTAGTGCCCAAGCGCGTGCGAGTGCGAGTTTTTGCTGCTCGCCAACGCTAAGTACGTGTGCTGGTGTGTCCAGTAGCCTTTTTAGGCCGACCTGGCTTAGAGCACTATTGATTCGGTCTTGGCGTTTATTGCGAGGAACACCGCGGAGTTTAAGAGCGTAGTCAACGTTTGCAGCTACTGTACGACGAAGCATTATCGGGCGTTGAAAGACCATGGCTTGAGCGGTCGTAACCGCTGCCTCATCGGCTTGCCACGTAATGTTACCAGAGCTGGGCAGTATTAGGCCGTGACATAGTCGCAGCAGTAAACTTTTACCCGCGCCATTTGGGCCAATAACTGTAGTACATGGTCCGGTATTAAACTCACACGTCATATCCTTAATCAACCGCATTTCCCCAATTTGAAATGAAACATTGTTGAGAGCTAGTGGTAGGATGGAAGTATTCATGTTTTCCATTTTGTTACACGCGGAGAAATGGTTCTGCTTCTTTTGTTATATCGTGTAATATCCCTAAGTAAAAAGGCGGCTGCATTGATACTTGCCGAGAGTGCTAACAAAATCATTCCAAGGCCGAGTGCAAGGGCGAGATCACCTTTTGAAACTTCGAGTGCGATCGCTGTTGTCATAACCCGCGTCACATGGTCGATATTGCCACCCACAATCATTACTGCACCGACTTCTGCTGATGCTCTCCCAAAGCCGGCTAGCACGGCGGTAACTAAAGAGAAACGTCCATCCCATAAAAGCGTTGGTAGGGCTCGAAATGGTCCAGCTCCGAGTGAGCGTAATTGCTCCTCGTATTCGGTCCACAGGTCTTCCACCAACTGACGGGTCAGAGCAGCGATGATCGGAGTGACAAGTATGGTCTGTGCAATGATCATGGCGTATGGCGTAAACAGCAGCCCCAGTATTCCTAGAGGACCAGCCCGGGACAACAATAGGTAGACTATGAGCCCAACGACTACAGGCGGTAGCCCCATTAGGGCGTTGAGCATGACAACAATACTTAGGCGTCCAGGAAAGCGGAATAATACCAGAGCCGCGCCTAGCGGCAATCCGATAACTGAGGCAATTAATACGGCAGAGAAGCTTACCTTTAAAGAGAGGCTGACAATTTCGATCAATTCTGGGTTGCCACTCACTACTAGAGTCGCGGCGGCGGCGAGTGCGTCTCCAAAGTCGTTCACTGCAAATCTCCGCTATTTTCGGAAAGCCTTACAATACGCTGCATTACGCGACGCGCAAGTTTGGAGAACCTATTGGGCCTTGGTGCTTTGCACGACATCATGTAATACTAGATTGAACAGAAGTGAATGATTGTCAAAGATATTAGAATGAATAAAGGTAAAGAATTCTGGGTTGCTCCCAATCCTAATGATCCGAGATTGACTGAACGGGTTGCTGGGATCGATCATCAAGGGGCGACTGTTGAAACATCCGTGACTGTTGAGCGACCTTTAACGTTGTTTCTTAATAGCCGTGAGATCGTTACCATGATGACGATTTGCGATTATCCAGAATACTTGGCGCTTGGGTATCTTATTAACCAGAATATGTTGGCTGTTGACGACAAAGTTTTGGGTGTGGAATTTGATGAGGAAATTGAAACAGTAGTTGTGCGCACTGCGCACGAAACCAATTTCGAAGAAAAACTTAAAAAGAAGACACTGACATCGGGTTGTGCACAAGGTACGGTTTTCGGTGATGTGATGGAAAAATTTGCCGAAGTTAAATTAACAGGCAAAGCTGTCATTAAGACTTCATGGCTTTACGGGCTAGTTAAAAAGATTAACACCGTCCCCAGCTTGTATTTAGAAGCGGGAGCTATACATGGCTGCGCCCTTTGCCAAGGGGACCGACCACTAGTTTATATGGAAGACGTCGGTCGTCACAATGCTGTCGATAAGATTGCAGGCTACATGTTTCGGCATTCAGTTAAGGGTGATGACAAAATTTTCTACACTACTGGAAGATTGACTAGTGAGATGGTGATTAAAACAGTACAGATGGGGATACCGGTTTTAATTTCACGTTCTGGATTTACTGCTTGGGGAGTTGAATTGGCGAGACAAGTGAATTTGACATTAATTGGACGTGCCCGTGGGCAACGATTTGTTGCTTTAGCAGGTGAAAACCGCATTGTTTTTGATGCTGAGTCGGCAGCGGTTAAAGAAGAACCGCGACAACTGCAAAGAAAAGGCGCTCTTGAATGAAAACAGATGAGCGGGATGAAAAGGTGGTCGGTGTTCTGCTAGCTGGCGGTCTAGCGACGCGTATGGGGGGTGGCGACAAGTGTTTGCGTCAATTGGCGGGTCGTCCTTTGTTGGATCATCTTATTGATGTAGTTACACCACAGGTCGATGTTTTGGCGCTTAACGCTAATGGCGACTCTGACCGATTCACATCTTATGGTTTGCCCGTATTAGCCGATGTAATTGGAGGATATGCCGGCCCGCTTGCTGGTGTGCTAACAGGGCTGGAGTGGACACAAAAAAATGTGTCTGATGCAATTTGGGTGGCTTCATTTGCTACAGATGCACCATTTCTCCCAGTTGATTTGGTTGCGCGGTTACTATGGGCAGTAAAGAATGAAGGCGCCGATATGGCATGCGCTTCGTCACAAGGGCGCGTGCACCCCGTATTTGGTATTTGGCCAGTAAGTCTAGCCGGTGATTTACGTGCGGCGATGATTAACGAAGATATTCGTAAAATTGATCTCTGGACAGCACGCTACAATCTAACCATTGTCGATTTTAAGTGTAAGGAAGGGAATGATCCGTTTTTTAATATTAACCAACCTGACAACTTGGCAGAAGCGGGTCGTATTATGGCTGAATTATAAAGATCATGAAAAATATTGAGAGAATGCCTGTCGGTGTGGTTGTAGAGCGACGCGATTCAGATAATCGTTGGATCGATTACTCATGGCAACCAATTGCGGTTATCCCTGGAGCTCCACCTCTTGAGGAGGACGATGCATGGCGTTTAATTCGAGAGGGGGAAGGATGGAGTCACTTTCATGTGGGAACTTTAGATTTGGAGCTATACAAAGGTGAGACCGATGGCTATCGCGCTAATCTTAGCTCGACGCCGCATATCTACGTTGTTCTTGCACGAGGTGAAGAGGCAGATGAGCCAGAAGTTTCCCCCTTTCTGGTTACGGCGTGCCCATATGAGGGGGAGAGTTATACAGAAAGTGGTGAGGAAATTGTTGAAGGTGTGCCAATGCCGCTAGAGATTGAAAGCTGGATAAAAGCCTTTATTGATGAGCATCATGTAGACCGACCGTTCAAGAAACAAAAGGTTAGAAAGGCTTATGACCCTCGTAAAGGGGCTTTCAACAAGAATCCCAATTCTCGCGGGAATGGCGGTAATTATGGTCAAAGTTGAGACAATTAAGGAAGGCCGATTTAAGCGTTGGTCACGCCTAAAGAGTGCTGGTGACGGGGAGGAAAAGGCAAATGAGTCCAAATCATCCGTTACCAACGTTGATACGGGAGAGACCTATAACGCACCTGATCCAAAGGCTATGCCGGGCGGCTCAGCAATTCGGCGCGGTGCTACCGTGCCGGCGATGCCGTCATTGGTCGCTGAAAAAATCGAAGATAAGGAGTTAGAACAAGCATCAGATGAAGAAAAATTGGAACTTGACGTATGTGACTTGACGCCAGAAGAGCGGGAAGTTGTTAGTCAACTTCCTCCAATCGAGAGCTTGACTAAGGATTCTGATTACACTCAATTTCTTGCTGAAAAAGTTCCCGAATTTATCCGCCGCCAGGCTTTGCGGGTACTTTGGCGATCTGACCCCATTCTTGCTAACCTAGACGGTTTGAATGACTATGACGAGAATTTCAGGGTTATAGATACTTTGATTTCGGCGGCTCAGGATACCGTCTACAGGGTCGGTCAGGGACATCTCAAAAATGAGGAATTAGAAGCGAGAGCGCGCACTGAGATGCAAGACCACGAAGAAGTTCCAGGTAGTTCTGCCCCTGAGTCTGCCGCCAATGCCGAAAAAGTGACAACAAAAGGTAAAGTTTTTGATGGGGAACCTGTTAAGGAACAGCCAGTAGATAATGATTCTGATTTACCAGATGGCGATTTTGAACAAATTTCAAATTAGGAATTAGAAGAGACAAAGGCAGAAACTTTAATAACAAGTTCCGTTCGTAAGCCAGAGGGCTCAGCCTGAATTCCGATTTGGTTTCGACTAACCTAGGGTTGCAGGGCAAAATAATTTAGTCAATTTGGGCCTAAAGATTAATAGTTTTAGGACATTTGATTATGATAAAGGTCCATTAGCCGCTGAAAATTATACCATTATTTGTGTGAAAATTGAGCGTGAAACATCAAACCTGAGAGTGACACTTACGGTTTTTGTTTAATTACTAATCGATTCTAGGTTCCCGAAATATAGAATGAATAATTATTGGAGTGACGTAGAGATTGACCGACAAATATGATAATGAGTTGCATTTGCTTTGCAAATGAATATCATTCGCAAGTCATTGAAAAAAAAGGGTTTTTTTGTTTGAATATGCGGTATATTATCATTTCAGATACCTTGAGGGAGACATCTTGCTCTTGTTGATATGACCGAACATTTACGTTCAAATCACCCGATAGAACCATCGAACGGTGGGTCGGTGGCTGTTGAGTCAGACCGCTTTCGCGGTAATCTGTATGGCCTTTTAGCGCGGGTGCTCACTGAGCCACCATCCCATGATACCATTGAACTAATGCGTGATTTGGTAGAGGTCGAAACCAACACTGAGATTGGCAAAGTGTTAGCTACTCTAGGAGCGGTTGCAGTTCGCACCTCTATTGGGAAAGCAGAGGAAGAGTTTACGGCGTTGTTTTATGGGCATGGTGCCGGTGGCGAAATTCATCCTTATGCGTCGTATTACCTGACTGGCTTTATTTACGAGAAGCCGCTCGCCGATTTAAGGTCGGATTTGCGCGAAATTGGCATTGAGTCAGCGGGTCGCAATAGTGAACCTGAAGATCATATGGCGTTTCTTTGCGAGGTTATGCATGGCTTGATTTCAGGGCGGTTTGGTGGTTCGCCCGATTCTGCACGTCAGCAGGAATTTTTTTCTAAACATATAGCCCCTTGGGCTGGGCTGTTTTTCAAAGACCTAGAGGCTGCGTCGTCAGCAACGTTATATATGCCTGTCGGTGCACTCGGGAGTTTGTTTTTTGCTGTTGAAGGAGAGGCATTTGAGATGGCGGCTTAAAAGTTGCTGTTTGTGTATCTTCGGTAAAATTTTAGCGTCGGTTTATTCAGGTAGTTTATTAAGGGATAAACTTTTAAGGAGAGGGAAAATATGAAGAAGAGTAAAACGACTAAGTCTCGTCGTGATTTTCTCAAAGCAGCCGGTTTGACCGGGGCGGCGGCAGGAGTAGCCGCTGTTGCGCTTTCGGAAAATCAGGCGCAAGCGGCTAAACCTGATAACGGCCAAAAGGCGGGGTATCGGGAAACAGAGCACGTTAAGACCTACTACGAGCTCGCACGGTTTTAATTTACTGTAAAGGGAGAAACTTCATGCTCACGAAACGGAGCAACGGGGTGGCGAATGGCCCCCGTCTGAAAAAAGCTCTAGCTGGTGTCATCGGTGGTTCAATGGATCGCCGGACCTTCCTGAAGCGTTCAGGGGTTACCGCTGGAGGAGCCGCACTTGCGGCAGCTACACCGCTGGGTATTGCCAAGACGGCGAAAGCGCAGGCCGCGAGCAAGTCTATGACGCAGGTCAAGTCCGTGTGTACTCACTGTTCTGTAGGCTGTACGGTTGTTGGCGAAGTAGCGAATGGTGTTTGGGTCGGCCAAGAGCCCGGCTTTGATAGTCCCTTCAATCTCGGAGCTCACTGTGCTAAGGGTGCCAGTGTGCGGGAACATGCCCACAATGAGAGGCGTTTGCGCTATCCCATGAAATTAGAGGGTGGCAAGTGGAAAAAACTTAGTTGGGATCAGGCCGTCAACGAGATCGGTGATAAGATGCTTGACATCCGTAAGAGTTCAGGGCCCGATTCGGTTTACTGGCTCGGATCTGCTAAGTTTAACAACGAACAGTCTTATCTGTTCCGTAAATTCTACGCATTTTGGGGGTCAAATAACGGTGACCACCAGGCTCGTATTTGCCACTCG